>DAOTXB010000875.1:0-2766 GCA_034435575.1 Anaerolineae bacterium | reverse complement strand
CACTGCGTAGTTGGCTTGCAGGTTCACCAGGTCTTCCAGGCCGGCGTAACTACCACCCCAGGAGTTGTTGATAACATGCAGACGGTCAGAAGGATCGCCGTCACCATTCGGGTCCATACCCATGTCCCACGCGGCCAATGAACCGACCAGGGAGATTGAGCTGGTGCAGTCACCGGTCTTGAAAGCATACAGGTCAGCTTCCGGCGCAACACCGGGGGCTACCAGCATGGTGCTAAAAGGCACAGTGGCATCATACGGGCCGGCGTATGCGGTTGTATCGGCGTTGACGCCGTTACCAGCAGCCGAACCGGCTACGTGCGTACCGTGACCGTTGAGTTCACAGTCAACCGGATCGGGATCAGGATTTGTGGCACTAACAGTAGGCGGTGCCCAACCATCACCCACGAAGTCGTAACCACCCACAACGCGGTCGTTGGGGAAGCCAGCATCGGTGATGACGGTGCGGTCATTGTCGATGAAGTCCTGCGGATCGCCGGAACCACCGAAGTTAGCGTGGAAGTAGTCAATACCACTGTCCACGATACCGATACGCATACCTTCACCGGTCAGGCCGTCAACAGCACTTTGCCAGGCGGCGGGGCCACCAATGTGAGAGACGCTGGTATCGTGATGCTGTTCCATCAGCACGTCGGGGAACACACCCAGAACGCCGGGCATGGCCTCAACCTGAGCGATCAGGCTGGCATCCATATTCACAGCAACAGCACTGTTCAACCAGGTCAGGTTGTACAGCACTTCGATGCTGGGGAACTGCGCCGTCAGGCTGTTGCTGAAGGATTCATGATAATTTTCGAGATTGGCAGCTTGTTCGGCTGCGGCCAGGTTCGCATTGCGCGAATTACGTGGCTGGTAAACCAGATAGGCAGCCGCAGGATCACCTTCCAATTGGATCATGGCGGTGATAATACCGGACGGTGCAACGGCATCAGCACGTTGCGGACGCGCATCACCCACACGGGTGAAAGCCCCACTACCGCCCTCTTCCTGGGCAAAGGCGAGCGGCAAGCTGGTCAACAGCATCGCGCACATCGCTAATAGCAAAAGATAAGTTGTCTTACGAGACATGTGTTCCGTTCTCCTAGAATTTGTTGAATAAACGGATTATTGGGTTAAACGAAAAGTGTATGGTGGTGTCTCTAGAATGATCCTCCCAAGACTATGAAACTTTTAAAACTTCCTCTACACGAAACAGCCGAGCCCAATCTCGGAGCGTTTCCAAATTCACAAAGCCCGCCGCTTCATCGCGTGGCCGGTGTGACCACCGGAATAACGGGCTGACGGGGGCCAGTATCCCGTAATGGGATGGCCTCACCGGGTCGAATACCTGCCACTTCGGATAATTGGTCGATCGCTGTCAGGCGATCCCCCAGCACTTGCACATTCACGATGCTGAACAGCAGCGCGGAACGTCCGTTGATTTGTGCCTCGAACGTATTCTGCAAGTGGGTGGCCAATCTATCGGTGGCGGTCAAATTATCCTGGTATTGCTGCCAGGCGGTATTAAACGCATACCGAAGCGAGAATGTACGTAAAAGTTGGTTGAAGAACTGCTTAATAGGTGCGGGATGGTCCAGAAAAATGATTGCCTGCTGGCGTAATGATTGCCGTTGAAACGCACCCCCACGGAGATTTTGAGGTGGTCGGGTACCATCAATAACAGATGATAGATCAAGGGTATTCGGTGTGGGAGTGATCCCTTGCGCCATGTAGTTTCTATTCCCCAGTGCCAGTGTGGTCGTCATAACAACCACAATCACACAAACACACGATACAGGTAAAAATACTTTCAAGAATTATTTGCTCAAAGTTTAAGTAAAATTTGTTTGGTTATTTTACTTCAAGTTTACAAATTAGACAAATTTAATTTACATTTCTCATCTGATCACCCGAAGGGCCGCACATTTTATGGATAAGGCATCATAATATGCTCAACGCTTATCCACAATCTGGCGACGCTTTTTACATGAGTTTAACAGATTTCACAGACTAGATTCATAAAATCTCATCTTTGTTATAAAATCCGCTTACCGAATAATCCCGTCAATAATTCCACCGCCACCTGCCCTGTCTGATTGCGATCATCCAGAATAGGGTTGAGTTCCACCACATCCACCGTGCGAATTTTTTGCGTGGTCGCCAGCATCTCCATGAGTAGATGCGCTTCCCGGTAACTGAGGCCACCCCGTACCGGCGTGCCCACCCCCGGTGCAAAGGTCGGATCACAACTATCTAAATCAAGGCTGATGTGCAGGTAATCATAAGTAGCAAAATGGCGAATGATCTCATCAGCTAACGCACTAATGCCCATCACGTCGATATGGTGCATGGTATACGCCCGCACCCCGCTGGATTTAACCATCTTGCGTTCTTCGAGATCGACATCACGCAGACCGATCAACACCACATCCTCCGGTTTGACCCTGGGCGCACGCCCTGCCCCGCTGATCTGCGTCAGGCTATCCGGGCCATATCCCAGCAGTGCCGCCAGTGACATCCCGTGAATATTGCCCGATGGTGAGGTTTGCGGTGTGTTCATATCCGCATGGGCATCAATCCACAACAACCCGACGCGCTTACCTTGCCCTGCCGTATTGATGGCCGCCGCTACCGTGCCGATGCTCATACTATGATCGCCACCTATGAATATCCCGCGCTCGTCTGTTTGCAGGCACGCCAGGATGCGCTGGTATATTCCCCGGCAAATTTGTGCCACTTCCGGCAGAAAATGCGCCACCCCTTCAATCA
>DAOTXB010000874.1:0-14922 GCA_034435575.1 Anaerolineae bacterium | reverse complement strand
TTGATGATGTTAAAGCATCTGACACAGGTCGAAAACAAAATCCGGCTATTTGTTGAAAGTGCAGACCAGACCGATACGGATTAAAGTGGTATCGGAACATCGCAGGCAATCATGCCTTCATCGCGTAATGTTTGCCAGAGTTCCGGCGGGATGATTTACCGGTTGGCTAGCGGTACACATGGCAAAAGAATATTCACCAATCATTCGTATTAATACCTTCGCACCGGGGTTTTCCTGTCGCATCAATATCATGATTTGATAATCCATATACACATGGCACACTATATTGGTCTGACCAAATGCCCAAAATGGATTATTTGCCTATAAAGATCGGTCTGAAAATTTCTGAAACGACTATTTTAAGGAATAGAATGACATGCACTTAACAGATTTTCGCAATTTGTCACTAAATTACCGGATTCAAACTCTGGAAAGAGTCAATTCCCCTGGCATCAGGATAATGGGTACTCAATGAGTGTTCCTCCGGCGAATAACATCACAGTTATGCGGGTTTCGCCGGTGTGGCAGGGGCGAAACCGCTCCATTTGACTGCACCTGCAGGGGATTCCGGCAATACCGTTATTTTGACATTTCCATCACCGGAAATATGCGAGATCATAGTCACCGAAACCCGTAGGCTTGGCATTAGTGATCGCTATTTTGGTGAGGGTAATAATATGCTGAGTCAGTTGTTCAGCTAGCCTAAAACACTCACGCACTTACCCCTGTAACAATGATTGAGCACCATCTATCCAGACCTCAGTGCCTGTTATATGTCCGGATTCATCGCCTGCTAGGAAAAGTACAAGTGAGGCGACCTGTTCTGCTTTACCGGGAATTCCATCTGTCAGCGGGATTTTGCCTTCTGGAAAATTTACAGGCTCCGCGATTGTGTCTAGATCTTCACGATCTGTGTTTTCTTCAATTTTTGACTCGATTGCACCGGGACAAATAACGTTTATACGAATTCGGTGCTCCGCAAGTTCGAGCGCAGTCATTTTTACAAACGCGACCTGTGCGGCTTTGGAACAAGCATACGCAGTCGCACCTGTATTACTAAACATGCGCGTACCGTTGACCGATGAGGTGACGATGATTGACCCACCTTTCTCTTTCAAGTATGGAACCGCATATTTTACGGTCAAGAAGGTGCCTTTTAAGTTTACATCAAGGGTTGTATCCCAATCTTCTGGGGTGAGATCTTCCAAGGAAGCCCACTTACCATTAATACCCGCATTGGCAAATACAATATCTAGTTGTCCGTAAGTATCCACCAGTTCTTTTACAGCAGGTGCCATAGCCTCTGGTTTAGATACATCTGCAATAAGGGCTTTTCCTTTTCCGCCGAGCGCTTCAATCTCCTGTACTGTTTGATGCACTTCATCTGCTGTGCGACCAAGCACGCCAATGCTCGCTCCAGCTTTTGCGAGTCTCAAGGCACTTGCTTTACCGATGCCAGAGCTTGCGCCGGTAATGAGTGCAACACGTCCACTTAAATCCATCGTGTGTTTTCTCCTACTGTCTAAACGATAAACGGCGACAATGTGATTAATTATCGCCGTAATGATAGTCGATTTTAGTTGTGTTTTCCTGAATTAATCATGTACTTCTGCTAAGTGATGGATACGACTGTGTGACTCACCAATGGATTCATATTGGCGTTGTACAACTTCGCGGACATCTATGGGCATATCCTTCTCTAACGCCTTTTCATAGGCATCTTTTGCGGCTTCTTCGCCCCGGTCACATTCTTCCAGAACATCCTCTTCTTCACCACTGCTAACAGCGGTACGAATGCTGAGCATCACATGATGCAGTTGACCTTTAATCGAATTACTCGATGCCGGTTCACCTCCCAGTGTTACGACGAGATTAGCAAGTTCGGTCAGGAAATTTGCACGTTGCTCGGAATATTCGATAAACATATTTTTGAGGTCGTTGTTATCAACACCTTCCGAGGCTAGGCTAAAACCTTCATGCCCATCGTGGCAAATTTGGATCAAATGATTGAGTGTGCTGATAGTATCTTCGTTATTACTCATTATCCAGTCCTCTAACTATTTCAATCGATATATTTAGCATAGATGATTGACTTGTCCTAAGTATGAGGTAGGTAGTGGATTATGGATGGCACTTTTGATGGACTTAATATAGGTCAAGTGGCTAATTTTGAATAGCTTAATGGCGCATGTACTTTTCGCTCGATTTCTTTAGAGTATAGGAAACATACGCGATAAGGTTTTGCATGTCTGCTCAACAAGTTTTTAAAGCCACATCAATTGTATTATTGACTGTCTTGTGTGCTTATATTGTGGTGACAAGTTTACGTATATTGGTCATTTTATTGATTGCGGTAATCATCGCATCTGCCGTAAGACCGCTTGTCGTCCGCCTAGGCAAATGGCGTGTTCCACAAGGTGTAGCGATTGGCGTAATTTATCTCGGGATTGCATCATTTATTATCGCAGTGGCGGTTGCCCTGCTACCTCCTATCGTGAATCAATTTACAAATTATGTTGAGAATGATTCTCGCCTAGCGACACGGATCATTATCGCCCAACTTTGGGTAGAACGTAGCATTTCTGATTTTACGAATAATGATGTGTCTCTAGTTGATAGCGAACAAATTCGTAGTGCTGTGTCTGAATTCGCGGCGCAGGTTCGCCAGACGATGCCTAATTTAGTGGATGATCTTGGGAATACAATTGCAGATAGTGTACTTATTTTTGTTATGGGTGCCTACTGGCTTACCTCATATAAGAGTGCTACAGAGTATTTGACACAGCTTTCTCCACCACGTTATCGCGATAATGTGTACAAGATGATTGATGAGATAGAACTCACCATGGGTAGTTATGTTCGTGGAGTGGTGACCATAGCAAGTATTGTCGGCATACTCAATTTTATCCCCATGCAACTACTAGGTGTTCCAAATGCTTTAACACTTAGCTTCATTATAGCAATTACGACAACTATTCCGATGATTGGTGGTTTTATTGGCGGGATAACGACTGTTTTCCTGACCTTAATTACTAACACAGAATATGTTTTTATCGTATTTGCAATATTTTTCATCGTACAGCAGATTGAAAATTATTTGCTTTCACCGCGCATTATGTCACATCATGTGCATTTAGATCCTATTCTGGTGATTGTCTATACATCAATTGGGTTTGTGATGGGCGGTATTACGGGCGCATTAATTGTAGTTCCTATCATGGGCACTGTACACATTTTGCTCAAATATTTAGTAATCGAACCGTATAAAGAGCGTATGCAGTCTGTAAAAATGGAAAATGGTGAGATGGTTATTGAGCCTGTGAACAGCACTAAATCTCCCAATATGGAGGGTAATTAGTTACTTGCGATTCTGATAATATTGAATTACAACAGGAGATTTTCTGAGTTCTCAAGTGTTTTCTAGTGGCATGGCACAATGCATAGTTGACGAAAATAAATGGTTGCGTGTGCAAACATCGCCTATTTTTCATGAGAACAAAGAAATAACGCGTGTTATAAATACAAATACGGACATACCGGATGAAAAATCAAAGACACTATAGAGAAGCACAACTTTCCGCAATTGTTGATAATTCTGATGATGCCATCATCAGTATATCCAAAAATGGCATTATTGAGACATGGAATTCTGGCGCAGAAACCCTATATGGTTATGATCGGCAAGAGGCAATTGGACGTGACATCGACTTAATTTTCCCAGATGATATTAAGGAGAGCGAAAAAACGCTTCTACAACGTATTAGTCAGGGCGAAAGCGTTAACAGGTATCAAACAAAACGTCGTAATAAGAGCGGTCAATTGCTCGATATTTCGCTAACAATATCAGCACTCACGGATAGTGATGACAATATCATAGGATATTTCATCATCGAACATGATATTTCCACTATTAAGCATACTCAAAATGAGATATTACGCCTTACATCGCTCAGTCAACTACAAAATCGACGCTTGAACGACATCATCTCTAACGTGCCCGGCGCTGTCTTTGAAGGTGTGGGTGATCTGATTGAGAATGGTACGCAAAAATTGACTTTTATAAGCGATTATGCGGAGAAAATGTTCGGCTACTCGATTGATGAATGGATGAGCGAACCAGATATGTGGAGAAAAGTTTTACACCCAGAGGATTGGGATCAAGCTGTGGCAGAATCAATTGGATTGCTCCAAAAGAATAAGCCAGGCATTATCCGTTACAGAGCAGTGACTAAGGATAAAAGAACTCTGCATATCGAATCTCATCTAGCATTTGAGCTTAATGAAAACACAAATGAGGTGCGCTCACATGGCGTTATGATGGATGTGAGCAAACAGGTCTTAGCAGAAGAGGCTCGGCTTGAAGTTGTGCAAGAACTAAGACGGTCTAATGAAGAGTTAGAGCAGTTTGCTTATGTTGCTTCACACGATTTGCAGGAACCGTTACGCATGGTGACGAGTTATCTACAGTTGATTGAAAAACGATATAAAGACAAACTTGATGAAGACGGTCACACATTTATAGATTTTGCGGTTGATGGCGCAACTAGAATGAAACAACTCATTACGGATTTGCTTGTATATTCACGTTTACAACGTAATGATACGCCTTTTGAGGAGGTTGATTTTAATGGTGCCGTTTCTAGTGCCCTGCATAACCTCAAATTAAACATAGAAGAAAATGACGCAATCATTGTCCATGACGCATTACCATCTTTATATGGCAACGAAACGCAACTGATTCAACTATTTCAAAATCTCATCGGCAATGCGTTAAAGTTCCGGGGCGAAGACCCGCCACATATCATAATTTCGGCGCGTAAAGAAAAACAGAAGTGGATATTTTCCGTTTCAGATAATGGAATAGGTATTCCGAAAGAGCAGAATGAAAGAATTTTTATCATCTTCCAGCGACTACACACCCGCGATAATTATGGCGGTACTGGTATTGGGTTGGCAATGTGCAAAAAGATTGTAGATAAGCATAATGGAGAAATCTGGTTGGAATCGGACGTAGAGCAGGGAACGAACTTCTACTTTAGCATCCCTATTAATAATAAGAGGAGACAATTCTATGGAGGCAATTGAGATTCTTCTGGTTGAAGATAACCCGGGTGATGTTCGCTTAACCCAAGAAGCGCTTAATGACAGTAAACTACACAATAACCTCAGCATTGTGCGCGATGGTGTAGAGGCAATGACCTTCCTCAAAAAACAAGATGAGTATGAGCAAGTACCAACACCTGATATTATCCTGCTAGATTTGAACTTGCCCCGGAAAGATGGCAGAGAAGTTCTGGAGGAGATAAAGGACGATGAATTATTGAGGCGTATTCCGGTTGTGGTATTAACGACATCGGATGCGGATCAAGATATTTTGCGTAGCTACAATCTTCATGCCAATTGTTATATCACCAAACCAGTCGATTTAGATCGCTTCGTACAGATCGTTCAGACAATCGAAAACTTCTGGTTCCAAATTGTCAAATTGCCACCGAAATAATTCAGATGCCATATTCCTTTCAAAAACGAAAAGTGTTGATTATTGAGGATAACCCTGGCGATGCTGTTCTCATACACGAAATGTTAAAAGAGGCGGATGATAAACAATATCTCGGCGTAGTGTCGCCCACTTTGGAAGATGGCGAGAGTAAGCTATCGTCCTTCCTACCTGATGTCATTTTGTTAGATTTAACATTGCCGGACAGCACAGGCTTACCTACTTTGTTGCACGTTCGCTCTATTGCACATGATGTCCCGATTATTGTTCTGACAGGACTTGATGATCAAAATCAACTAGGCGTTAATGCCGTTAAAACAGGCGCACAGGATTATCTGGTAAAAGATAATATAGATGGTAAACTTTTGCGCCGTTCAATTAGCTATGCTATCGAGCGCCAGCGCATTGAGACTGCACTTCGCCGTAGCCAGGAAGAATATCGCTCCCTTATCGAAGATGTATTTGAAACTTCCTCCGTTGCAGTGATAATTCTTGATAATAGCTATAGTGTTGTCTGGTGTAACGAAGCCACTGAAACCTACTTTGGCATTGCCCGTGAAGATTTATTGGGTAGAGACAAGCGAGCATTAATTAGTGAAAAACTTAAGTGTATTTTTGAAGACCAAGATGGCTATGAAAAACACATATTTGGTGCTTATGAGAATGATACATTTTCTGAATACTACGAATGTCATGTGCTGGCTACGGAAACCGTAGAAGAGCGATGGCTAGAGCATTGGAGCCAGCCCATTAGCGCGGGAATGTATGCGGGTGGGCGGATCGAGCAATATACAGATATTACAGAACGCAAAAAGTTGGAACTTAACGAGCAGGAAGCACGCCGTTATGCTGAGGCATTACGCGACATCGCAACCTTGTTGACGCGTTCGCTCGATTTGACAGCAGTTCTCGATAGCATCCTGAAAAACTTACATATCTTAATTCCACATGATTCCGCCGCAATCTCAATTATTGAAGAGGGTAACCTGTGGGTCGCTCGAAGAAGCGCATATGACAAGATTCGTGATACACAGGAAATTGTAGCGGAACGCCAATTACAAATAGAATATGTGCCTTTTTTGCAGGAAATGAGGGAAAAACGTCAGCCGATCATCATTGATGATTTGCAATTACACCCTCCTATTGCAGGTACTGCTAGTATCGCTAATGTCAGGAGTTATATCGGTGCGCCGATTTCTTTACAACATGAACTGATTGGTTATATCAATATTTTTAGCCAGAAATCTAATTTCTTTTCTACCAAGCACACAGAGCAACTTGAAAGTATTGCTGAGTTGGCGGCAATCGCTATTCAGAATGCGCGGTTATTTGCGCGTTCACAGGAACTTGCTACGACACAAGAACGACAGCGTTTAGCGCGTGACTTACATGATTCAGTCAGCCAGACGATGTTTACATGCCGGACAATGGCAGAGACTGCATTACGCCGTTGGGATAAAGACCCTGTAAGAGCGCGGGAATTGTTAGAAGCTGTGCATCAACTTACGATGACGGCATTAAATGAGATGCGTGTTTTATTGTTGGAACTGCGACCTGATGCATTGACTAAAGTGAGCATCAAACAGTTATTTGAACAATATCTCAAGCCAATTGAAGAACGTGAAGATTTTGCATTACAAACAGACATTCAAGAGATCAAAGAATTACCTGCCGATGTGCAGATTGCCTTTTACAGAATTGCACAGGAAGCGCTTAATAATGTCACGAAGCATTCTCAGGCTTCTAATGTTACGATACGTGTACATGAAGCCGAAGGTGAGCTTCACCTATATATCAATGATGATGGACGAGGCTTTGCTGAAAAGGCTGTTTCTGCAACAAGTTTAGGGCTGAGTATTATGAAAGAGCGCGCACAGGAAATTGGTGCGGAGTTCAATATTTCTACCAACATTGATGTCGGTACCGAAATAACGGTGAGTTGGAATAGTGAGGAATATAGACAATGAGTGATTCACCAATTCGTATTATTGTCGCTGATGACCATAATATGGTGCGTAAAGGGCTGGTTGTGTTACTGGAAGATTACGACGATATTATCGTGGTGGGGGAGGCGGGCGATGGTGAGATTGCTGTAGAATTGTGCCGTAAAGAGTGTCCTGATGTGATATTGATGGATATGATTATGCCTCGATTAGGTGGTTTCGAAGCGATTGAGCGCATTAAGAAATTTTGTACTGATACTAGAATAATTTCGTTAACTAGTTTCCATGATGAAGATACTGTGCAAGCGGCATTGACTGCAGGTGCTATTGGCTACTTGATGAAGAATATTTCAGGTGATGAACTTGCAAATGCGATTCGAAAAGCGCATGATGGTCAAACAACACTCTCACCAGAAGCGGCTCAGATACTTATCCGTGCAACTATTCGTCCACCTAAAGTCGGGCATGACTTAACTGAGCGAGAAATCGACGTACTTACGTTGATGATTGAGGGACTCAATAATCGTGAAATTGCGGAGCGCCTTGTGATTAGCCCATCAACTGTCAAGAATCATGTCAGTAGTATTTTGAGTAAGCTAAACACTACCAGCCGAACGCAAGCTGTTGCACTTGCTGTCGAGAATAAAATCATCAAGTAAGCGCGTTTCGATTTCCCTGAGTGCTAAACTGGTTTCTCAGCACATAAATTTCATACGTTATTGGTTAGATGCGTTGTTTTTTGCCTTTGATTCATAATCGTGAAATGTTTTTGTGAGTTGCGCCATGAAATTAGCTGAAATTTCAAAAAGGAGAGCTACTTCTTGATCTTCAGATTGATCCGCATTCTTACGAAATTGAGCGATTAGATCATACATATGTAGACGCGCATCTTTTATTTTTTGACGCTCATATTTTTGCATTATAAATTTACCTATGAGTGAATTTATAGAAGGGCGAATGATTGCTCACTCGCCCATTGTCTACAGCTTAAGTGAGTTCTTCATCCGTCTGCTTAATCTCGCCACGCCACGCCCCTGTGGGTGTTTGGCGTTCTTCAATAAAGTCTTTAAAGCGTGCAAGATCACCCCGGACACGACCAGCTACAACCCCTAATGCCGCGCCGACATTTTCGATAAACCCTTCAGGATCATAGTCAATTTGCAACATAATGCGGGTTGTATTGTCATCAATACGGTGGAAGCTTACAACGCCTGCATGGTCTGCGCCGGATGTGCTTTTCCACGCAATCCGTTGATCTGGAAGCTGTTCTGTAATCTCAGCATTCCATTCTTGATCTACACCTAAAATTTCAGCTTTCCAGCGCAAGGTAGAATCCGTAACCTGTACGACTTTTTCAACACCTTCCATAAAATAAGGGAATTCTTCAAACTGTGTCCACTGATTATAGGCATCTCTGACCGGTACATTTACATCAATTGAATGTTCAAAATTTGTCATGAGTCTGTTATCCATTTCCGTTACAATTACAATTAAACCTATTATATGCTTCCAGCAAAACAGAAGGATGGGCTACATTAGGCAATTCAATATAGGTCAACCGGACTAAATCTAGCTAGGGAAAATGAACAAAAAAACACTACCGGATAGTAGTGTTTGTTAATACTTCAAAAATACTTACAGCGATTAATGATATGCGATTTCTAATGAACGGAGATAACGCACGGTGGAGGTAATCATTTGACTTTGCCTCGTTAGCACATTTGATTTCGACTTGGAGATTCCGTTTGAGAGAAGATGATCGTACCAGGACTTTGCATCTTTCTCTTTCTCAACATAGGCACCCAGCATATCCATAAATGATTGTTGAGATAATAAGGTCTGCATCCTATGATTAGCAGTCATTCGCCTTTTTTTCAGCGGTACATCAGAGGGGTCGCCACCCATACTCACAATCATGTTAATTAACTCTCTGATGAAAATTTGCCTTTCGTGGGCATAGTCTCCAAAAGTTTTTCTGTGTATCTGCTCTGTAGCGTATTTAGAAGCAAATTGATAATCTATAGCCAGGTCGCAACAGATAGCAAGCAACATATTGAGACTATTTAAAATTTCTTCGTCATGTTTCATCGTAGTATCCTCAGGCAAGACATATGTGAATTGTCGGCAAGTCATATGCTGAAAAATGATACATGAAAATTGAATTGCTTAAATGCTCCAAACGATGCAATATGCTTTAGGTAATTCGGACTACCGCGCTCTGTCGAACGAACTACTATTCGCTCGGCAAATTAGCCAGAGAGACTTCAATCTCTGATACAGTCTGCTTCTCCTCCATTACTGACGCTTTAACCTGATCAAGTTGATCCTTGGTGATAAAGCGCTTGCGGTGTGCATGTTGCGCCGCTTCAAAACTGTCGTTAGTCAGCAACATATCAACCGCATGCGCCTGTAGTTCAGCACCGATACGCTTAATCACACCATGTCTTGACCCGTGCTCATTGACATCCCGAATATAGATTGCGGCTACACGTCCAGGATTATTAATGGCAACCTGTGAATATATTTCGGGGTCGTGCTGTCCGCTATCACCAATCAAGATGAAGTTGAGCTCTGGATATGCATTAAGAATCGTCTGTATTGTATTTTGTTTATGCTCTTCGTGGCTTTTACCGATAAATTGAGTTTCTGATAAACCAAAATCACGCAAGAAAAGCGGTCCATCAGGAATTCCTCGTACTTCAAAGAATTCTTGGATGAGATCATAAAGATTCCACGGACTACTGCTCACATAAAACAGCGGGTTGAATCCACTTTCCGTGCCTACTTGGAGCGCTGAATAAAATTCTGCAACGCCTTCAAATGGCAATCGTGTATGTGCGTTACCGAGCATTGTATTTCGCGCCAGCTTTAACAGATTGATTGCATCGGTACGCATGACCGTATCATCAAGGTCACTAATCATGCCATATTGTGGTGATTCAGGTTCTGCGAGCACTTTCCCATGATATCTTGGAAGGTCTTCAGGTAACTCTTCATTAGGTAGTGAAACAACTTCTAGTTCAATATTCCAGAAGGCTTTCGTTGATTTTGCTGGACGATTACAAGGTATCTCCAGAAAAAAATAGCCTTCGTCGTCACAGGTAACTTCCACAGTTTGATCGTCAATTGTGCCGCGTACCTTAGCAAATCCGATCTCATCAGTTCCAAATCGCCTATAAATATTGAGCAGGTTTTTCCAAACCTCATCATCTACATTACTTCGAGAAACCTTAATATTGCGAACCACGCGTCCTCTCAAAAAGGCAGTTCCTAAGGAGACATAACCGATGTAAGGGATAATCACAATATCCTTACTTGCAAATGGCAAAAGCAATCGATTTTTGAAGTGGTCAACACGTTCTTCAATATCTGCTACGACGTGTTTTAACTTTGACTTCCAATCTTCCATATCATTTGCACCCTATCTCTATGCCGAATCATGTATTTTTTATCTCGACCATATCATATGAATAGCACACTTGAATAAGTCATGTGACCTATTCATAGTTAGGTAATTCATTTGCTTATTTCTCTTTCATTTTATACGCACAATATGCTCATATCAAACTTCGCAGACATGAATTTACATCGGTGAAAATTGTAACTGTAAGTTTATATCAGGAGAAAAGCACAATGGATTTTATAGGGGATATTTTAAGTGCGCCCTTTATTTGTCTAGGTTGGTTGATTGTAGGGGCAATCGCTGGCGCACTCGCACGAGCAATTATGAAAGATAGTAACGCGCCACTTTTGTCTGACATCATTCTGGGCATTTTGGGCGCATTTATCGGTGGCATTATTGCCGGTATTCTTGGGATGGGACCAACAGAGGGTGATAGCGGGTTATCCCTAGTCCTCATCAATCTGGTCATCGCTACAGGCGGCGCAATCGCTCTTCTTGGCATTAAGAAAGTCGTTGCACGCTGAAATAACGGAACATATTTTTAGTTAAAGCGGAATTAAATGACGGGCAATCAGGAATTTCTAAATATGAATATCGCACACGTTCAAACAGTAGATGATATGATCAACACCTTCTACAATATGATACAGTTTTGCCTGGATTGGTTAAAACGAGCAAGAACCAAACAGCTCATTGATATGTTGCATACTACTGTGCAATCCTGCAATAAAATGCTCGCATCGTTATTAAAACTGTTGTCTATCGTAACGTCATCCAAGTAGACAGATACCATTGAAACCGATTTTGAGAAACACATCTCTGCACGAGGTGTGTTTTGAGCGTTGAAAGCACAAAAAAAGAGAACAGCCCGATGCATGCTATTCTCTCATATTTCTGACCGTCACTGGTCAAGTTGTGTTTTTCTGAAAATTTAACCGACCAATGGAAACTGCTGAATGGTTGAATCCATTGGGGTATCGTAAATTTTTACATCATCGACGGACAGCATATCTAATTGGTGGCTCAAGCGCTTAATCTCGTCGAATTGTGTCCGTAAAACAATAAATATGCTGGGCGGTAAATTTCTGGTTAATGCACGCCCATATTCGCGTAAAATAGTGTTCTCTCGCTCTCGCAGAAGGTTAAATGTTGCATTGATGCTTCTTGGCTTCTCTTCATAATCTGCCGGTGTCGCTGTTGGCGGGCAATCAGCAATTACAACGTGACTACCCATGCCCAGGAGTAAGTTTTCAATTTCTTTGGCAAATTGTGACCGCTGTCCTATGTAGGCATCAAGAACAATGCGTTGTGATATTGAGTTAGCATCTAGGTGGGCGTGTGTGAATCCCTGTACACTGGATGAGCATAATTCATGCATGTGGTTGAGTAAGCACACAATTTCTTTGACATTCATGGTATCTCCACCTCGTATCGTTTCATGTTAAGAAAAGTATAAATTATTCGCTGAGTGGTCACATCGGAGATAAAGGGGGTTCTTTTATAGGTCAATAGACCTATTGAAGCCTAGTGATTTTACGACCAATCTTTAGGAATGCCTCAATGCATAAGGGAAGATGGTATACTCTGTGCTTAACATGAGCACAGCGTGTTTTGATGCTATGTTATATGGTTTTTCGCAAGCATTATTGGAGATATTCATGCAAGTAACAAAAAATGTACGCACTCGTCCAAGAGTTTTGTTACTCATGGATGATAGCGACGATCAATTTACAATCAAACAGTGGCTTAGCGCAAATTATGATGTCAGTATTTCTACGGCAGAAGAATTTCCTGATGACAATGACTTTGATTTATATATGATTGATTCTCGTCGTGTCGCACCAATACGACAGAAAATTAGACAATTACAAGACAATGCAAAACCGCTTTATTTGCCCACGATGCTCGTTAATACTGATAAAGATGAGTTTAGTGAAGATGATGATTCAATCAATGATATTTTCCACTTACCGATAGAAGAAAATGACTTTAATCGACGGGTCAACAATGCCCTAAAACTCAGGGCATACTCTCAGGATAATCGTGCGATTGAACTTCAGCGTAAGCGCCTTATGCAAGCAGTAGAGAGCGCCAGTGATGCTATTGCTATTGTGGATAAAAATCGTCGGGTGAGTTATGCGAATAAGACATTTCTAAAGTTATATGAACAATTATCCGGGGAGACCGATGTTCATAAAATTCCTGATAAGTTCTTCAGTGAATCAATCCTAGGGGAATTATTTGCAGAATCAACACAATATGACACATCATTCCGAAGTGAGGTTGAATTAACGCTAAAATCTGGGCACGCTATTCATTTGTTGGTGCGTTTGGATCATTTATTTGATGATACGAATATTGAAAACGTTGTACTCACTTGTACGGACATTACAGGAAGAAAGATTCTCGAGCAGGAAGCGCAAGTGCAACGCGTACTTGCAGAAGCACTGCGGGATACCGCAACTGCCCTTACAAGTACGTTAAATCTGGAAGTGGTTTTAGATCGCATTTTAGCCAATCTTGATAAAGTTATTCCCCATAATTCCGCTAATATTATGCTGATTAAAGCGGGGGCAGTACGTCTTGCCAGAAGTAAGGGGTATAGTGATTATGATTTTGACACGTTGCGAAATCTCTTTTTTTATCTCAAGGATAATCAGCATTTTGCAGATATGAAGGAAGACCTTTATACCGTCATCATACCCGATATGGAAACATACCCGCATAAGGATATTGTGTGGCAAGGCAGAAATGTAGGTTCCTATTTAGGTACACCTATAGAGTTTCAAGACGAGGTTTTAGGGTTTATCAACCTCAATAGCCAAGAGAAGAACTACTTCACCACTGAACAAGGCAAAGTGTTAGAAATATTTTCAGAACAGGTTGCTATTGCATTACAAAATGCCCGGCTTTATGAACAGATCCAAGAAATGGCGACATTAGAAGAACGCCAGCGTGTAGCGCGTGATCTCCATGATGCGGTCAGTCAGACGCTTTTCTCCGCTTCGGTGATCTCTGAATTATTGGTCCGAAACTGGGATTCTGAAAACAATAGAAGTATAGAATTACTAGAAGACTTACATGAGCTAATTCGTGGCGCACTCGCGGAAACGCGCGTTTTGCTGTTAGAGATGAGACCAGAAGCATTACAAAAAGGTGAGCTTAGTGAACTATTAAGCCAACTGACAAACGCGCTGAAGAGTAGAAAATTTGTTCAGATTGATCTTGACCTGCTACCACAACCAGCCTTACCGGTTAATGTGAAGATCGCGCTATATCGTATCGCACAGGAAGCACTCAATAATATTGTACGCCATTCTAATGCATCTGAGGTTACACTTAGCTTGAAAGCAGAGCATTCTGGTTTAGTGTTACATATTGCCGACAATGGTGACGGCTTTGTTCAAAAGGAAAATCAATCATCAGATCGTATGGGGCTTGATATAATGAAAGAGCGAAGCAAGCATATTGGCGCTGATCTTCGAATAGATAGTGATCTTGATCGTGGCACTACAATAGAAGTAACATGGGATGTGGAAAAAGAGGTAGAAGAAGATGAGTGAAAATGCTGAATCGATCAGTGTTGTGATAGTAGATGACCATGATATGGTGCGTCGTGGGCTGAAAGCACTGCTTGATTCTATAGACGAATTACATCTTGTTGGACATGCATCTAATGGTGTTGAAGCGGTCAAGTTATGTGGGGAGCTTCAACCGGATGTTGTTTTGATGGATTTGGTAATGCCAAAAGGGGATGGGGTCAGCGCAATCGCCGAGCTTCACAAACAATTTCCCAGTATTCGAATCATTGCATTATCTAATTTTCAGGATGAAGAACTCGTTCAAAATGCGCTCGAAGCCGGAGCGATCAGTTATGTACTAAAGAATGTGACAATCGACGAACTAGTTAAAACGATCCGTGATGCTTATTACGGCAAAGCGACACTAGCGCCTGAAGTTGCTCAGATTCTCATCGGAAAAATGTCTAATACTAACGATGACGATAAACCAGCATTGAGTGAACGAGAGCGTGAAGTCCTACAATATGTTGCCATTGGTTTAAATAACAAAGAAATTGC
>DAOTXB010000873.1:0-9423 GCA_034435575.1 Anaerolineae bacterium | reverse complement strand
TGGATAAAGACGCGTCACCGGAGGCATTAGGCGAAGCATTGGCGAAGGACTTAAACGCGCTGAAAGGCGACGACAAAGCCCTCTTCATCGATGAGCTAGACCGTGTCCCGCTTGATCCTGATTTCGACAGTTTTGTGCAGGCGACGGTTTCCACGCTGAAGGACAACGTGCAACTGGTGCTTAGTTCGCGCTTGCTTCATCATATTCCCTGGAACGAGATGATTAAACGCGGGGATGCGGTGGTACTCGGCACGGAATATCGCCGTAATGATGTCATGTTCACCGTAGAGGATGAGCCTAAACCACAGGTTGAGGTCTATGCTTTCGGGCGTGGACACGCGATCATCAATGGTAAAGAGATCACCAATTGGGATGGCGCATTACCCCGTCAACTATTCTTCTACTTTATGGATTGCCCACTGGTCACGCGTGACGATATTTTTGACACCTTTTGGCCCAATCTTTCGGTCAAAGAAGCAACCAACGTTTTCCATGTCACCAAACGCAAAATCAGTGAGCGCATCACGACCAGTGTTAAGCTGGATGGTAATTATGAATTAACGACTTATACCAGTGGCTTTTATATGCCCAGCGACACGGTTGTGCGTCATTATGATGCCGACGATTTTCAGGACGCGATTGATACAGCGATGACCACTAATGATGCGATGGAAGCCGAGCGCAAATATCGTGAAGCAATTGACCTGTACAAAGCCCCCTACTTAGAAACCATTGACATGCCGTGGGTGGTGGGTCGCCGTGAGCATCTGCGTCGTTTGTATGCCAAGGCACTGGTCGGTCTGGGGCATATCTACAAAGCACAGGGCAATGATGAAGAAGCGCTTGGTCTATTAATCCGTGGCAGTAAAGAAGACCCCAAACGCGAGGATATTCACCGCGATATTATGCGGGTATATGTCTCACTCGGCAAACCGGAACAAGCGGTTAGTCACTACAAAGCGCTGGTCAAAACATTGCGCTCAAAATATCGCATCAAACCCAGTGGGCTTACAGTCCGGTTATACGAAGAAATTAATGATGGGGTACGGGTCTAAAAACGCGCGTAATCCACAAAAGCCAAACCATCAACGACGAACGGTTATATGTGCCGTTCGTTTTTTATTGCCTATGATGGTTCGTATTTATGGGAAGCCAGTGAAGAAAAGTCGGGGTGCCCGGATTCGAACCGGGGATCTCTGCCTCCCAAAGGCAGCGCGATAACCGGGCTTCGCTACACCCCGAAGCACCCACATTCTACCACTGTGTTTTGAGAAAGTCCATGAGGGCTTTTCATTGTTTTTTGTAATGCGTAAAATCTGGCGCGTTATACCGGAATTTTCACCATACTTAATTCTGACAGGCGCTGATTCATGATCTTACGCGCTTCTGTCAGTGTTTTGGCGAAGTAAATGTCTTGCTGTGCATTACGGTCAATCGTGCCCACAGCATGATAAATCGCCTTGATGAAGCTATTCGCGCCTACAACGACCATCGGTCCGCGCTTGCTACCGCCCATCTTGAGCATCTGCATGGCTTTGTTGCGCGTATCAATGTTGAAAATTGACCCACCGGGGATGTTTACGCCATGATCGATGTCAAGGATCGCGCCGATTACGTCATCGCGTTTATCCGTCACTTTCTTGATCTTGTCGAAGGTGGCAAAAAGATCATCCCATGACCAATTTTTCTCAAATTCGCATAGCATCACGGTTTGTTCGTCATTGTCCCAATAGAGTTCAATACCCATAGCGCACTTCCAAAATTTAATTCAACCATTCATTCTACAATAGCCACTATAGATGATTGCTATCTCAATTGTCGCTGAGAAGTTCATGAAGGGGATTCGCTGTTGGGCAGTGCCGATAGTGTTTCAGGGTGTTTCGGTATCAACCGTCCACCCAACCAGCGTGACCGGTGTCTGACTTTGCGCTTTATGGGCTTCTAACAGCGCAATTTGAATGCTCTCGGCTAAGGGTCGATCATTGTCGTTGAACCATGTATAGACCAGTGCCGGATCGGTGAAGGGGCTATTAGCGAATCTGTGGAAACTGTTGGTTGCCATGAGCAGATGATTCTTACCCGGACGCAAGGGGCGCACACCTGATGCATAACCAGGGATCGGGGCATCAAAGGTGTTGCTTCGCCCGATCGACTCAAAGGGTACGGGTTGATTGACCGCAAATTGACCACTGTCCATAAAATCCGGGTGCAACAAGTAAAGGCTATTCATGCCAATATTGAGCCACCAGATAAACCCACCCTTACGCGCACAGAGCAACACAGCGCTTTCGCCATAGACGTGCCGCGCTTGTGTTCGGAAATCTTTGCTATCCAAATGTTCCAGCAGATAAGATTGTATGCGTGGAAAGGCAAACGACGCAGGTTCTTGCATAAAGTCAACCAATTTGGGCTGTACAAATGTTAGAAATTCGAGGATAAGAAGTGCGCTTTGTGCGGTGTTGTTCGCGCTCAATAATACAGCAAACTCCCACATGTTGTCTGTATCAGCCAGCAAGAAGCAACCATCATTGTTTTTTTCTGCGCCAGAATCGGTATGCCCACCATAAACACCCGTAATAATATCACGGCAGGTGCTCAGTGTGGGGGTATTGACGCGGGAAGTTTCGCTACCGACCCAACGATATGTGTGGTGAGACTGTGTGTTCGTCATGCGTTGTCAATTCTACTGGGCTTCCTCCCACAGTATATGACCAAACACACAGACCACACAAATCATTCAATAGACCACCTAAGTGTCATATGGGATAATCTCTTCAAGCAATACGCGCTCGGCTTCTTTAAGCGTATCCACCACTTTATAGGGCTTATTGCGGAAAACCGTATCAATCATCAAGCGAGTCTGCTTATCCGGTTGGATAAAGATAAAGACACGCGTATTTTGATGACCGATAAAGTCAAGCAAGGCGATTGAACGGAAGACCGTATTGATGAGATTGGCGGGCATCTTTTTGACCTCAGAAAGGTCAACAATAGGGTAGACCTGTCCCGCTTCTGCGAGGTCACACCCTTCTTTCCCCATAGCATTTAGCATGTGTTCGGTAACAATGCCCGAAAAAGTAAATGCGAAAATTATTGGTTCCTTAATCCACTGCATAGTGAAATTCATGATTTTGAACAGTCATTGAAATATTACGGTATATAACAATTATAGAGCTATTTCTTTACCGTTGTTATAAAAATTTATGAAAAATAAACTTAGAATTAATTGATTTAGGTGAATTCATTAATTGCAAAATCTTAACCTTAATGCAAAATTGTGAGATTTACTGGTTTAATCAGTACATAAGCAGTTAATTAGCGTGCAACTTTTGCTCTTCATTTGACGTAAGAAGTCATTAGATAGTAGCGTCTATGTAAAAGCGACAGAAATGCATATTGACCCATAGTGAACCGCTATGATAGACTATATGGACTATAAAAAAGGAGTACCAATTATGAAGTTCCAACCCTTACAGGGGGTTGTTCGGCGCTGGCGTGGTCAGGATGAACAAGAACCAAACTTTCCCATCGTCCCGCCTGCAAACGATGCACCGAATATCTTCCGCGAAAAGATGCGCTATGCTGAACGTGACCGTCACAGCAACACGCCATCACAAGAAGTGCCTATGGTAGTGTTAGATTTTGTCGATGGCTAATCGACTGATCAAACACACCTAATCAACGCCTCCACGCGCAAACGTAGGGGCGTTTTTTGTTATATCCCACAAAATCTCCATAAATTCCCGCTCACACACGCCACAATCCCAATCAACTCCTGCACATAGCATCGCTTATGACTGTGTTCCTGCCCTTGACATGCCTATTCAGGCGTTTATAATCATCTGGCTAGAAAGTTTTACCGCAGACGTATGGTGGGTATAGCAATAACACAATACCCTTAATATCCAGCCGAGGTAGACGCGAAGAGACGAATTTTATCAACACAGGTGGTGCTTAGTGCCCCTGTATTGTGTTCTCATGGCGACCTCAAGTAGTTTGCGGGGTCGTTTTTTTGTTGAGTGCGACCTACCGCGCTCACTCCCGAATTAGGTAAGGAGGATTGTTAGTGGCAATCACCAGAGCAAGAAAAGAAGAACTGGTCGCCCAATACCTCGACCTTTTGGAGAGAACAAACGGCTTCGTCATTATTCAGTATGGTGGTTTGAGTGTGCCGCAAGTTGACGGACTGCGTGATGTGGTTCGTAAGGCAGATGGTCAATATATCGTGACAAAAAACACGTTATTTACCATAGCACTCCAACAACATGGCTGGAATGTGCCGGATGATCTGTTACAAGGTCCTGTCGCCGTTGCATTTGGTCTAGATAACTTCCCCGGTGTTGCAAAAGCAGTGCTTGAATACACCGATCAGAAGGAATTTGAGACTAAGTTCGATGTCACAGGTGGTATCATGACGGGTGACGTCATCGGCACGAAACAGATTGAAGCCATCTCCAAATTACCGACACTGGACGAATTGCGTTCGCAACTCGCCGGTCTGTTGGTCGCGCCGCAACAGGGCATTGTCAATGTCATTTACGGGGCTACAGGTCAGGTTGTCAACGTCATTCAGGCGTACTTGGACGACAAAAACGAAGATGGCGATGCCGCATAATGTTTTCATATCATGATGGGTCATAATCCATCGTGAAAACGCATGTGCATCATCATTACGCAGTAAACGATAAGCAACATCAAACGTAAACCAAAACATAAACCCTTGAAAGGAACGCGATCATGGCTGATCTCGCAAAGATTGTTGAAGAACTCAGTGAATTAACCCTGCTGGAAGCGGCAGAACTCAAAGACATGCTGGAAGAAAAATGGGGCGTAACCGCCGCATCCGGTGGTGGTATGATGATGATGGCTGGTGGTGCCGCCGCTGGTCCCGCAGAAGAAGAAGAGGAAAAGACCGAATTTGATGTCGTCCTCGCCGAAGTTGGTCCGAAGAAGATCAACGTCATTAAAGCCATCCGTACCCTCACCAGCCTCGGTCTGAAAGAAGCTAAGGAACTGGTCGAGGGCGCTCCGAACACAGTGCTTGAACAAGTTGCCAAAGAATCTGCTGAAGAAGCCAAAGCCAAGTTGGAAGAAGAAGGCGCAAAAGTCGAAATCAAATAAGATTTCGCTCTGCCACAATTCTACAACTATCGATGACCTGCCACATGGCGGGTCATTTTTTGATTGTACGCAACGAAAACCTACATCAGGTCCTGCAAATAGTCGGTGAATATAATTGCCCTCTGGAAAGTATATGTTATGATTCAGCGGGTATTATTTAGCCAGTCAATTTTGGAGTATGCAATGATCGTTGTGAGTAATCGCATTCCCGTGCATGAAGATCATCACGAAGCATTTGAAGAACGCTTTGCCAACCGCGCCGCAGATGTGGAAACGATGCCCGGCTTTTTGTCCTTCCATTTGCTCCGCCCGATTTCCCCGGATGATCCTTATGTGGTGATGACCTTCTGGGAAAGCCATGAACACTACGAAGCGTGGATCAATTCCGAAGCGTTCAAACAGGGTCACGCCCGCGCGAGCACCTTGCCACGAGAGGCATTCTTAGGTCGTCCTACGCTAGAAGTTATGGAAGTCATCAGCAGTACAGCGACATAAGCGCGTAGAACTCACATAAGGAAGTGGCGACAAATCTATGGCACATGATCCTAACAAGCAATCGACGATAACCCCGTCAGAGGATGACTCAACTGCCGAAGCACCCACAAGTGGTGGCTTAGATATGGGGCGCGTGCTCCCTATTTTTGCGCTGGTGTTTGTCGACATGCTCGGCTTGACCATCGTCTTGCCCTTATTGCACCTGTATGGGGCGGCGTTTGGCGGTGGAGCGCTAGAAATTGGCATGATCGCGGCGGCGTTTCCATTAGCACAATTGATCGGTGTGCCAGTGATGGGTGCGCTGTCGGATCGATATGGACGCAAACCCCTCTTGCTCATCAGTCAGGTCACCACCTTTGCCAGTTTTATCATGCTTGGCTTTGCAAATTCGCTCACATTAGTGATTCTATCGCGGGTGATCGACGGCTTATTCGGCGCA
Organism: Anaerolineae bacterium; assembly: GCA_034435575.1. Classification (GTDB taxonomy): domain Bacteria; phylum Chloroflexota; class Anaerolineae; order Aggregatilineales; family Phototrophicaceae; genus JAVJSU01. The sequence continues at coordinate 3,368 of DAOTXB010000873.1, read as the reverse complement.
AACATCGCCACAGCACAGGCGGCGCTCACCGATGTTACCGACGATGACAATCGCACACAGGGACTCGGTTTGATCGGTGCGGCGTTCGGGTTAGGGTTTATCTTTGGACCGTTGATCTCGCTAATTGCGCTGGAGTTTACCGATAATCTCGGTGTTCCGGCGTTGATCGCGTCGCTCTATTCGTTCGCGTCCATCCTGTTGACACTTTTCGTCTTCAAAGAAACACATCCACCAGAAAAACGACAAAATGCAGATGACACATCATCCGGCATGATTTCGCCCATCACCATCCTAAAAACTGCCGGACTACCGGGCGTGGGGGTGTTGCTGGTGTTGATCTTCGCGCAACAGGTGGTGTTCTTCGGGTTCGAGGCAATGCTCGGCTTGTTCACGCTCAATCGTCTGGGATTGTTGGGTCAGGGTAACGCGCTCATTTTCTTAACCGTCGGCTTTGTACTGGTGATCGTGCAGGGGCGCTTCATTGGGCGTTGGAGTCGTCGTTATGGCGAACGCCGATTGGTTGGGGCGGCACTACTGTTGATGGGGGTTGGGTTGGTGCTGGTGTCGATCACGCCGGAAACACCTCATCCTTTGTATGTGCGTCAAATTGCCCTGAACGAATTACGCGCACAGAGCGATGCCGATTCTACGGAAGCGATCATTGGTGAAATCAGTGTAGATCTACCACCCGATGATGCCCGTGGGGTTGCTGGAATCGCATGGATTCTGGTGATGATTATCCCCGTTTCTATTGGCGCGGGGATGATCCGTCCCAGCTTGAATAGCCTGCTCACTAAGGCGGTGACGAAGGCAGATTACGGGCGTGCGCTGGGGGTGAGTGCGGCGTTGGTGAGCGCGGCGAATGCGATTGCGCCCATTAGTGGCGGGTTGATGTTCCAGCAATTCGGCACAACCGTACCATTTTTCGTTAGTGGTTGTATCCTAGCGGGATTGGCTATAATGAGTATGGTAGTGATTCGATCTGAAAGACCCATACAAACGATCAGCGACAAGTAGGTGGGGAAAAGTATGTCACTCGTAATCCGGTTAATGCGTCACGAGGACGCACAGACGACACAGGATGTTATTATGCAGGCGTTTCAGCGCTATAATGCACCCGACTTTGCGCCAGAAGGTGTGCAGGGTTTTACCAATTATGCCAGTGCCGCGGCGATGCAGAATCGTCAGCATAACGACCATATCATCCTTATCGCAGAACAAGACGAGAAGATTGTCGGTGTTATCGAATCACGTCACCATAATCATATTTCGTTGATGTTCGTCCATCCCGACCATATGAATAAGGGGATCAGCACCGCATTATGGCAAAAAGCGCTGGCATTATGTAAGCAGGCACACCCCGGTTTAGAGACGATCACGGTCAACGCATCCACCTACGCCGCACCCATATACGAAAAATTTGGATTTACCCGCGACGCGGAAGGGACAAAAACGGAACACGGTATCATTGTCGTGCCGATGACCTATACTTTTGAAGCGGATGAAATGAGCAAAATGCACGCCGAATTTTTGCATGCCTTACGGGCTAGCGATGGCGAACCGCTCACCCCGCTTCTGTTTGAGTTCCGCAATTTACTGAGTCCTATCATTTCTGCCGCGAATTTTCTCCATGATACGGGCAAAAACGCGGTTGATGACCCCGATCAGGCTTTAGCGCCCGATACCGTACACGACATCAGCCACATTGTGCTGGATTATGCGACCCGCTTACAGAGTATGCTCGACGCGCTCCAAACTTATTCCGATGATATTAGCGACCCGCCCAAAATTCCTAAGCCAAACGATACCCCGCCGAAGTCTAATTCTTCTGACGACTAATATAAGATAATAGACTATGAAAAACAAAAGTTTGTGCCCAGCATGTGCCACAGTTGGTCAGCGTGTAGATAATGCCACAATAAAGAGCATAATTGCCGTGAGTCTACACCGTGTGAGTGACCTTGTGCATTATTTCTGTGCAACTTCTTCGTGTGATGTGGTGTATTTTGCGCTCGATCATTCTGAGGTATTTTATCAGGCAGAGCTACGTGAGCAGGTCTATCAAAAAATGCCCGATGCTGACGATGTTTTGATTTGCTATTGTTTTTTGCACACTGTCGCTGATGTGAAATCTAGCGGTGATGAGGTTGAAACAGATATACGTTATGGTATTGATGCAGGGCATTGTGCCTGCGATTGGCGTAATCCTCAGGGGAGCTGTTGCCTCGGTAATGTGATCAAACTACGTAAGCGTAACAATAACCCGCCCCCGACTGATGCCTGATGTTCGCTTACGCACGATTACCGCTGATAATTGGCGCGAGGCGATGATGCTCGAAGTCGCTAAAGCACAAACGGAGTTCGTCCCATCGAATCTGTTTTCACTAGCACAGGCGGCATATGAACACGGCTATTTTGCTTGTGGTGTGGTGGATAACGCTGATAACGGGCGTATGGTCGGCTTTGTGATGTATCGTGCGCTCGATTTTGAGGATTACACCTTCTGGTATATCGCCCGTTTTATGATTGATCGCTTTCAGCAGGGCAAAGGGTATGGACGCGGCGCACTCCACGCCGTTTTGCGCCGATTGCGACATCGCCATAACGCCGATGCGGTGATGATTACCGTTGTGCCTCAAAATGCGCCGGCTATCGCACTCTACGAATCTGTCGGCTTTGTGGCAACGGGCGCGACGTGGGATGACGAAGTGTGTTATGTCTTGCGGTTTGATTCCGCCTCAACCTGAGCGTTTGTGCCCTATTCTCGTCACATGCTATACTAATTGTGTCGTTATTCAGCCTTGCGGGGAACTTGAGAATACTATGTCTTTAATATCGCAACAAATTAGCAATCCATTCGGCATAACGGTTTTTGGGTCGTCACTTATTCGTGTACCTCCTGATGTCGCGGTTCTAAATTTTTCGGTGATGCGCACTCGTCCAACGCCTCAAGAAGCTTTTGAAGCTGTCCACGAAGGCACTAGGACTGTCCGACAATATTTAGCTGAAACGGAGGTTGATGATGTGCAATCCTCACGTGTAACACTTTCACAAAAGTTTTCTGGAGATTATAAAAAGCGAGAATTTATTGGCTATGAGGCAATCGTAGACTTTACCGTGCTAGTGACGAACATAGAGCTATTAGAGACATTGCTCATTGGTGTGGTCAATGCCGGGGTCAACAGTCTCGGTAATGTTAATATGCAAACCACACAATTAAAACAACTTCGTGCGCGGGCACGACAACAAGCAGTAGCGGCGGCACAAGAAAAAGCACAACTATATTGTGAAAGTGCGAATGTCACTCTGGGATCGGTATTGCATATTGAAGATGTAGACCCAAATCAAGTGTTGGGAGGCGTAGGACA
>DAOTXB010000872.1:0-7475 GCA_034435575.1 Anaerolineae bacterium | reverse complement strand
CAAAACAATGTTGGTCAGGTGAGCAAAATCGGTCATGAGTATCCTGTAGTGTGCAGATTAGCCTGTACCAAATACTATCCAGAACACGGTTGAGTTCAAGTCCGAATTATCAACGATTTACGTGGGGGGTACCCACTCTGTGGATAATCCAGACCTTTATCTCACGCTGGTGTGTTGAAGTCACCTTTGAAGAAGCACGACGACATCTCGGGCTGGAAACACAACGCCAATGGTCAGATAACGCCATCGCACACACCACGCCTATCCTCTTGGGCTTGTTCTCATGGTCACCTTCGTCACTGAACAACTTCATCGCACAGGCTATCCCATCCTCCTGCGCCAGAGTGCGTGGTATGACAAAACTTATCCCACTTTCAGCGACGCTATTGCAAACGTGCGTCAACTGCTCTGGCAGACCCATCCGACTTTTCTCATATCACCTGCAAAACCCGACATCCTGAAAATTCCGCGTGCCTATTTTGACACTCTCGTACAGACCCTGTGCTATGCTATATAAATGTGCAAAGTCGAGCTTAAAGCGTTGCTATTAGCACAATGGCTCATTCAATCTGGCATAGATGAGCAAGTGATCACTTTTTAACCAAGATAAGGCGCAGAGAGAGTTTCTCTGATGAAGCGGGCGATGTTATCTGCCGAATTTATAATCAGATTAGCGCCGGGTTGTCCGCTCACTGACCAGTAGACAAACAAAATACTGATGATCCATAGATAAATCAAGAGAGTCATCGGGCGTTGTTGTTGGCGTACATGCCTTCTGAACAATAAAATCGGCATCAAGTTTGAGGTTATGCACCCTATCAAAACCAAAACAATGCCTAACACAAACCCGATTTCTAAAGGTACAATGCGGATAGTCAGTGTATATTCTTGCACAAAATCTTCTGGGAAAATGACCCGTAATGTGGGTTTATTCCCACGCTCCAACACACACCACTCTCGTGAGTCCTGTCCAATGACACCATCATCTTCCAGATAAACACCTGCGATATTCTCGACATCCCATATAAGAGTTACACAGTCATTGGGCGAAAGCACACGATTTTGATCTATCTCAAAACGTACCTCGGAGCCGTTACGATTGTCTGTGATCACCTCCGATTGTGCCTCTCGATTTACAAATAGGGTAAACATAATGCATGCTAAACCCACAAGAAAAATCAGCGTGCTCCATGACCAAATTGACCGTAATTTCACGCGTGTATCCGCCCCTATACTTTTAGATGAACATCATTTATTATGTACACTTGTACTGAAATAGCAATATGGTTTGTCCAAAGAAACGTGACACCACTTTTATGGAACTAGTCATTCCCACAGCGACAGTCCTTGTTTACAGCTTGGTCTGTCTTTCACTTGGTTTACGATTGACACACCTAACCATTCCCTCACTAGATTCTAAATCTTCCTCTAACTGGTTACTTATAGTTTGCACCGCCTTTTTGCTTGGTCAAGCGACACTCGGGATCGTATGGCAATTACTTTCAATAGCAAGTTTTTTTAGAGAAGAGGTAGTTATAGTAGCTTGTCTGCTGTCGTTCATCGCAGGCGTTCCCCTAATCCGGTATGTCGTCCTTAATGGAGCTCTAGAAGTTCAGAGAGCCATTAAAGGATGGTTGCAAGCAACCATCTGGTGGAAGTTCGCGATCATTTTGATTGTCGCTATAGTTTGTGTTTATTTTTTACATACCTTTTTGCCACCACAGCCTCGTGGTGATGCACTTGCCTATTACATGGCTTATCCGCGCTTGATCGCGGATACGGGCGATATTGGTGCTATCCCCCGCGGTTATGAAAGTTTTGCGATGGTGGGTATTTATGGGGAAATGCATTTTGCTGTACTCATGTTGTTTGGCAATTTCATCAACCCTGATTTATTTGCGTGGTTTACTGCACTTGCGGGTACAGGTATGTTAATCGCACTTGGGCATCGTGTAGGTATCGCGTACCGTGGTAGCTGGCTAATCGTTGCCGCTCTATTTACCTCGTCTGCCTTTACCATAATTATCTGGGATGGCAAAGTTGACATTTTTGGTATGGCACTAGGTCTTGCGGCTTACTATTGGGCGTTTTATCTAGGGGAAAATCAGCGGGCGGCGCTGATACTCGGTGGTCTTTTTACTGGATTCGCAATTATCGCTAAAATTTCCTATGCAATATTTTTGCCTGTCACAATTGCTGGCATCATCTTTTGGCAACTATATAACACAAATGAAGGAAAACGTTTAAGTGTTCAATTTGCTGTCGTTGCTATCCGTGTAGGGCTAATTTTAGCGTTCTGGGGAGCAATTCCTGCTATTCCTCATGTCATCAAAAATACTATCTTGTTCGATGCGCCACTAGCGCCTGTCATTGCAGAGAACAACGAGGCGCTAATTGAGCAAAGTTGGTTTACGCCAGAAACCACCAATCGGATTCTAATTACGTATCCGTTTTCGTTGACGTTCGGCTCATTTTGGGCGCAAGGTGGTCAAATTTCTCCATTGCTTCTTGCTTTATTACCGCTCTTATTCTTTTTGAAAGTTGAAGATAAAAAACAACGCAAACTCCTTGTTCAAATCACTGTTGTTGCACTTGGCGCTATAGTCCTCTGGTCAGTGATCAGAGCATCAGTATTTGCACCGCGTTATATGTTTTCTCCACTCTTACTATTTGTCTTGCCTATCGCACTCGCTGTTGAACAAGTTAGTAGTGCCAAAACCCTAAATCGATTTAGTCTAATAACACCGATTGTTGTGTCATTCATTATAATTATATCCATACTACAGGTACAAACCGCCCTCCGTTTTGCAGTTGATACGTTCTTGGGGCAAGCCGATGAATGTGATTATGAATTCACCAATTCCGATGGTAGTTGTAGAATTGCAAGGATAGTGAATGAAGGAGCATCTGAGGGCGATCAAGTGCTATGGTTCTCATACTATACTTACTGGTTACGGACGGATTTAAGTCAATGTGCAATCCTTAGTTCTAATATCTCGATCACTCAAAATTGGGACGACTTAAGTGAATCTGACGTCGACAATATTTGGTACAATCTAAGCGCGTATGACGTTGAATATGTTGTTGTTGATCAACTAACACACGGCATATTTTATGATGTCATTTTTGACCAATTACCTGATTGGGTTACTCTGGAAACTTTTTTTGATGAAAGCACTTATTTAGGTCTTCGTATTGACTACAATCAGGAACAACGCCCAAATAATGCGCGTTTGATTTGTGAGCAAATCGCTGATAATCGCTGGCAAGCCCCTTCAATAGACGCGCTTATTCGCCAAACTTCACCTTAAAACGAGCGATATTTAAGAATAAAGGTAAATTCATATCATGATTACAGGTAAAACGATATTTATCACAGGTGGCGCGGGCTTCATTGGCTCTACGCTAGCGGGTCGCCTGATTGAGCAGAACAAAGTCATCTTATATGACAACCTTGCCCGTAATTCGCTTCAGGACAAAAGCTACAAAGACCACCCTAACCTCAAACTAATACAGGGCGATGTCCTTGATTATGACCATGTTGCCAAATCCATGCAGGGATCAGATATTATTGTTCACTGCGCCGCTATTGCGGGTATTGATACGGTAATCAGAAGTCCAATCAGTACGATGCGTGTCAATATGGTTGGCTCCGCGAATGTACTTGAAGCTGCCTCTACGCTTGATCGGTGTGATCGGGTGGTTTGTTTTTCTACCAGCGAAGTATTCGGACAACAAGCCTTTCGCTCTGCCGAAACTGATAACACTGTAATGGGTGAAGTTGGTGAAGCGCGTTGGACTTATGCGGTCAGTAAACTAGCGGAAGAACACATGGCAATCGCCTATTATCAAGAGAAATGGTTGCCCACCACGGTAGTACGTCCATTCAATGTCTATGGACCGGGGCAAGTTGGCGAAGGCGCAATTCGCATTTTTGTGCAACGAGCGGTGAACAACCAGGACATCCAAGTGCATGGCGACGGGACACAAATTCGCGCGTGGTGCTATGTGGACGATATGATTGAAGGCGTGTTACTGGCGATGGGACATCCTAAAGCCATCGGCGAATCGTTCAATATTGGCAATCAACGGGCGGTTGTCACAATTTATGGTCTGGCGAATACCGTCGTGCGCGTGTTGAATTCCACGTCAAAGATTCACTTCACCCGGAAAGATTATGCAGATGTTGAATTGCGTATTCCATCTGTCAGTAAAGCCCGCGATATTTTAGGGTTTGAGGCAAAAGTTGACCTTGAAGAAGGCATCTACAAAACCGGTGAGTTTTACCGTTCAATGATCTCAAAACCTAAAGCAAAAAAGCGTAAAGACACCTCAAAATGATCCGATTAACCATCCCAAGCATTGATGAGGCAGATTTTGAGGCTGTAGAAGCCGTCCTCAAAACCGGATTTCTCGTTCAGGGTAAGCATGTTGCAGATTTTGAAAGCGCAATCGCGGATTATATCGGCTGTGACCATGCCATTGCAGTCAGTAATTGCACTGCGGCGCTACACCTCGCCTTACTGGCGTATGGTGTGCGTGCTGATGATCTGGTGATCGTTACCGCTTATTCATGGATTTCTACGGCAAACGTTATCGCCTTGTGTGGCGCTCAACCGGTATTCGTGGACATTGACCCACAGACTTTCAATATGGACGTTGAGCAATTAGAAATAACCCTTAAACGTTTGATGGGAAACGCTGAAACTGCTAGCCGTGTCAAAGCGATTGTTCCGGTCGATGCTTTCGGGCAGGTAGCAAATATGCCCGCAATTACAGAACTGGCATCTCAATATAATTTGCCGGTTGTGGAGGATGCCGCGTGTGCATTAGGCGCAACATGGGACGGTAAACAAGCAGGAACATGGGATGTTGGATGTTTTAGTTTTCATCCGCGTAAAGCCATCACTACTGGCGAAGGCGGTATCATTACTACCAATAACCGTGAAATTGCCGATCAATTGCGTTCGCTCCGTAATCATGGCGCAGACCCTAACGCGAATAGCGTTGATTTCATCATGCCGGGCTACAATTATCGTCTGACGGAATTTCAGGCGGCGATGGGCATCACCCAGATGCAAAAGTTAGATCGTGTCATCGAAGCCAGAAGAACACGCGCTCGTATTTATGATAATTTGCTGGCAAACACACCCTATTTTGCCCCGCATGTGCCATCGGGCAGTAATCCGGTCTATCAATCCTATGTTGTACTCATCCCTGAAAATGCAGACCGACAAGCGATTATTAATCATCTGGCAAAGCACGACATTCAAAGCACAATCGGCACCTATCACATGCCAATGACGACATATTTCCGTACCCGTTATGGCTACCAAACGGGCGATTTTCCCGTAACAGATGATGTCTTTGCACGGTCATTGACGCTACCTCTGCACGAGTTTTTGACCGAAGATGAACAGCGCACCGTCGTCGATGTGCTGTGCGCTGCATTGGATACAGCCTAATGGCACCACGTTCTCACGGTACAGGCACATTTGACCGTGCTGATTTTTCTAAGATTGGAACAAATGTTGTGATCGAAAATGGTGTGCTGGTGTTCCATCCTGAGAATATTGTACTCGGTGACGACATATATATCGGTCATAATGCGATCTTGAAGGGCTACTATAAAAATCAAATGGTCATTGGTACAGGGACATGGATTGGTCAACAATGTTTTATTCATAGTGCGGGTGGTGTGGTCATTGGTAATAATGTTGGTATCGGACCTAGCGTAAAAATCATCACGTCTTATCATCAAGAGGAAGGACGTAGTAAGCCGATTTTACATAGTAAAGTTGCTTTTGCGCCAGTGGATATTCAAGATAATGTTGATATTGGTGTGGGAGCCATTGTTTTGCCGGGTGTGACAATCGGAAAAGGGGCACAAATTGGCGCTGGAGCGGTTGTTACCTCTGATGTTGCGGCTTATGCGATTGTTGTCGGTGTACCTGCAAAAACACTTAGATTCCGCCCAGATTAATTTGCTTCTCGCTAAGATATGATACTGTCGACTTATCGTTATTCTGGAACCCAGTTATGAAAATCTGTATGTTTAGCAATCTATATCCGCCCGTTGTGAGTGGATCGTCTACGCAATCCGCGTCACTTGCACGCGAGCTTGTCAAGCGTGGGCACGATGTTACGGTCATTACCGCACACGTTGATTCCAACACACCCGCCAATGAAATTGTTGACGGTGTACATATTTACCGCATACCTTCCCTACGCCTGCCTCAAATGGGCATTTCGCTCAACTTCCCGTGGTTATCGTGGGCATTCACGATAGGCAATCAAAAACGTATTGCGAAAATCATTGAAGATTTTCAACCGGATGTCCTGCACTTACATAACCATATGTTTGACCTTGCCTTTAGCGCGGTACGCATGAAACGACGGTTTAAATTGCCATTGGTGACGACCTTACATACTGTAATCCGGCATAGCAACCCGATGTACAATGCATTACTTTACCCGATAGACCGTCAATTATTGCGCCGTATTGTTATCAATCAGTCTAATCACCTTATTCACCCTGATGTCAACATCGAGGAGTACGCCGAGGATGCATTCAAAGCAACCAAAGCACAGGGAACGATCATCCCCTACGGTATTCAACTTTCGGATTCACCCGTTGCTGAAACTGTAGAAGAAATTAAAACGCGCTTCAACCTACACGATAAGTGGGTCATTTTATCACTTGGGCATCTCCACGAAATCCGCAATCGGCGCGACCTTGTGCAAGCACTCCCGCATATTTTGAAAACGCACCCGAATACCGTGCTTTTGATCGTCGGTGCAGTGGCGACAGAAACACCCCGCACCCTTGCACGACAATTAGGAGTCGATCATGCTGTTATTTTTGCCGGTGCCGCCCCGCATGACCAGATTCCCGCGTTCCTCTCCATCGCAGATATTGAGGCGCACTGGTTAAATCAAGATGATCCTGAAAAAACCTCATTAGGTATTGCATCGCTGGAGGCGATGAGCGCCGGAAAAACGATTTTAGCGGCAGCAAACCTTGATACTTATGGGCAGGGAATCCTACAACATAACGAAAATATCGTGTTGGTAGAGCCAAATCAGCCGGAAGCACTTGCACAGACAATTACCAATTTATTAGACGATAAGGCGCTACGCACAGAAATCGGGCGTAAAGCACAGGAAATAATTGCCACTCATTTCTCATGGGAAAGCGTTTGTAGCAAAACCGTGGATGTATACGAAGCTGTGCGAAATGTTCACAGCAACGGAGAAAAAAGTCCGTAACAACGTAATATGTTATGGGTAAAAACATCATTGATCTTCCCCCCGATTTAGGTTCATCCGCACTTTGTGTGAAATTAGGTTGGAGCAAGTACTCGTAAGCGTAGCAAATCAAGGTAGTGGTCTAGTATTGACTGATACAAGATAGGTTATAGTCATAGATAAACATCTTCAAAAGTCCATCATGTATATCATCGCGTTTTGAAAAG
>DAOTXB010000871.1:0-4179 GCA_034435575.1 Anaerolineae bacterium | reverse complement strand
TGAAAATGTCCCGTCCAAATTGATCTGTACCCATAATATGGTCAGTGCTGGGCAAGAGAAGTTGCGCCCCCGCTTGTTGCTCAGCGGAAAAGATTACTTGCAACAAGTGGCCATTGTGGGGTAAAAAATATAGACGATGTCTCCTTTATCCCAATACCTCTTTTGTCCGAAAAGATTTGACGACGTACAGTGCAATATTTTCTGGAAATTTCGGTAAGAAATAAATGAACAGATTGAGAACTCCGGTACACAAAACGCTAGTAGGGTTACAAATTGCACCTTATGACCCCTTTTGGGTACTGGTACATGAAGCTCTCGAAACCAGAGTGCAAAAATACGGCTTAGATCTGGTATCAGTAGAAACGCCGGAAAACCCAACCACATGGACAGTAAAAGAAGAAAATCAATTTCTCGAAGATGTTTTGGCGCTTGATTTAGACATCTTGATTTCTTGGAACCTCTCAAGTGCACTTATTAGAAAAGTGCTCGCCCATAACCTACCAATCATCTTTTTGTCAGAAATTCACGATGAAACGATTGACCATCCTAAGTTCACATCACCACAGGGTTTTTACGCAATCGGAGAAGCACTAGGTCATTTCCTCGCGGAAAAGTTGACCTATCAGGGACACCTTTTATGTTTAGGTGAAACCGGACGGCGCCTCACCGCATTTATAGACGCAATCAAAACATACCCCGATGTTACGTTGACACATCATGTTTGTTCATGGCACAGGGATCAAGCCTACCAGCAGATCAAAAACATATTCTCAGAACTCACTATCTTTCCTGATGCTATCTTCGGTCAATCAGACCCAATTGCCCTCGCCGTATGTGATGTACTTTCAGAAATGAACTTACCAGACTATACACCGCTCATTGTAGGCACGAATGGCGATCCAGAGGCATTGACCGCAATTTTACATAATCATATGTTAGCCACTGTAGACATTAATGCTGATGCATTAAGCGAAAAAGTAATCAGTTTTGCGCTAAAGACGCTTCAAGGCGAAGTATTACCGCAATTCTACAATTACGAGTGGCAAATGGTTACCGCCGATAACCTCGCCGAAGTTTCTGTACAAAAACTGGCAACAATCGCCAGATTACCATCACGCCTGGTGGGAATTAACCGCCAGAGTGAGCAAAACCAATTTCTACAACTCAACACAAGTATTGAAATCAACCGGCGTATTGGATCACTTCTGGATCGCCATAAACTTCTACATGAACTAGCTAATCTTATCCGTGACATCTATGACTATGATCGTGTTCAGTTATTCCGGCAGACGGAGCACGATGATATTCTATACCTAGAATACGCAAACCCGCTTGTAGATGACGTTGATCAATCATTTTCGATTTCTGATAATAGTGTATTGCAAGATGTCATACGGTCTTATGAGCCAATCTTTATTCCAGATGTCGCATTTAGCAATCGTTACAAGCCTGATCCGAAATGGCCCGAAATACGTTCACGCGTAGTGCTTCCAATTCGTCTTGGTGGCAGTATTATTGGATTGCTCGATTTACATAGTCATCGTCAAACGTTGCACATGCGCCATGAATTAATCGGGTTACAATTGATGGCGGATCAATTGGGCATCGCTATTCGTAATGCAGAACTATATGCAGAGGCATTGCAAGCCAAAGATCAAGCAGAACAAGCAAACCAGTTAAAGACGCGATTGCTAGCAAACGTCAGCCATGAACTACGTACACCAATTAATGTCATTATGGGCTACAGCCAATCGGCGATGAGTATTCCGAATCCTTACGGCATTGATTTACCGCTCATGCTTCATAAAGACCTTGAGTATATTTACTCAAGCGGTGAGCATCTTGTCCGGTTGATTAATGACCTTTTAGACCTCTCGCGGGCGGAAATAGGCGAGTTGAGTATTGTCCCAGAGCTTATTTCCACACATACATTTTTGAGCGATGTGTTCGCAAGTTTTACGCGCAGTCTGGATTCACAAGTCAAGTGGTCGTTAGACCTGCCGGACGATTTACCCGTTATACAGGCTGACCAAGCCAGACTGCGACAGATTATTTTGAATTTGCTTAGCAACGCCCAAAAATTTACTTTTGAAGGGCAAGTTACACTTGGGGCAGCCATCGCACCGCCGCATCTACACATCTGGGTACAGGATACAGGAGTTGGTATTCCGAATGCACTCAAAAGCCGCGTTTTTGAGTCTTTTGTGACAGGTGAGTATGCCAATCACCAATCAAAGGGGATTGGGCTAGGCTTGACGATTACGCGCAAGCTGGTCATGTTACATGGTGGGCGCTTGACCTTTATGAGTAATGTGAATGACGGCAGTATATTTCATGTTTATCTACCGTTGCCCACCCTCTCTGGTCGGCTCTCAATGCTGGATACAGACTCGCAATCATCAGTCATCGTACTATTTTCCAGAAGTGAATACCCCTCTGAGAAACTGTCTCTGTTGGCGGCGCAACACAATTTGTCTATTCGCATCATCCATCCCTCCGATGATATTCAACGCATACGCGATGATATACACCCCACCATGATTATCTGGGATGGTAATGACCGTACTGTTGAAAACTGGGGCATTATTCAGCAAATCTATAATTCCCCTCAATGGTCCCAGATTCCGTTTGTACTCTACGACCAGTCAATGGATGTGTTGAGACAAGAACAGATGGGTATTGTAAGTGTGCTACCTAAACCCATCCAGAATCAGAACCTCATAGATGTTTTCCGGTTTTTATCTGACCAGGATAGTACCCCGCGAATTCTTGTCGTGGATGATTCCAGAGAAGCTCGTGAACTTTACATCCGACACGCACAGGAAGCGCTTTCTAATGCACATATCATTCAAGCAGAAAACGGGCTAGAGGCGCTAGACCACCTATCGAATATGGTACCGAATCTGATTATTCTTGACCTGATGATGCCTGAGATGGACGGCTTTGAGGTTCTGGAAAAAATCCGATCCAGAGAAGAAACAAAGCAAGTCCCGGTGATTATCATGAGTGGCAAGCAATTGACCTACGAAGATGTACAACGGCTTGATTTTGCGAATGTGACATTCCAGACGAAAGATATGCTCTATGATGACGAAATCATTGAGGTGCTACAGCGCGGTTTTGTTGGAGAAGAGCATTTGCCGCAACCTACCAGCCGTCTGGTAAAACACGCCCTGGCATATATCCACCAGAATTATACAGAACCTCTAACACGGGCAGAAATTGCCGCAGAAGTGGGATTCAGTGAAAACTATCTGACCGATCTTTTTCGGCGTGAAATAGGCATTACACCATGGGACTGCCTCAACCGTTTTCGCATCCAACGTGCGACTCAGTTACTCGTTGAAACCACATATACAATCAGCTTTATTGCCCAACAAGTAGGTTATGATGATCCGGCGTATTTCAGCCGTGTCTTCAAGAAGTATACCGATCAATCTCCCCGCGACTATCGAAGCAACTCAGGTTAATCAAGCCCCGACTCACATCCTTATAAATGCGATGAATAATGTGTTTTTGTCCAGTTGTATCGGGCTTTTGTCCAATAGTACCTCTGGTTTTTTTGTTAGTATTGCCTTAATGAAACATTAGGTGATGATGATTGATGTCAAACGAACGATTTTTGCCACAAGTCCTTCTGATTGAAAACGATATTCCAACCATCGCATTATATCAACGTGAATTAGTAAATAGCTACAAAATTTTCGCGTGCCACGATGAAGAAAATGTCCTTAACCATTTAAGGGCTAATGACATTGAACTTGTCATTTTGGAACCGGCTTTTCTTGGTGTCAACGGATGGAATCTACTGACAAAAATCAAAGAGGCAACTTTCTCAACACCTATCCCGATCATCGTATGCACAACTCAGGACGCATGTCATCGGGCTAAAGAATTGGGGGCGGTAAGGTGTTTAGTAAAACCCGTGCTACCCATTATGCTACTAGAATTACTTGACGAACTTATCTGAGAAACTATTGACGATCATCAAGTTATCTCAGAAAGGAAGATGTGAGAGGAGGTCAGCGAAGTTAAACAAGAAAATATTTCTATAAATCAAAGCAAACGTAAGTATCAAACATAATTTCGATTGGAGAATATAATGAAATTAAGATCTGCTCTATTGATTGTAATGATGGTTATTTTACCGGTGCTGATCGTCCCTGCACAAGAAGAAGA
>DAOTXB010000870.1:0-4663 GCA_034435575.1 Anaerolineae bacterium | reverse complement strand
ACAATTTGATTCAGCAATGGGATGAGACCCACTTTTAGATCTTCAAACAGTGCTTTGAGCTTTTGAGCCGTCATGCTAGGTTCATATTCAAACACCAGCGCATCAAAGGGATGGTCGTCATACCCAATCGCCTCTGCAATTTCGCGTTTTAGATCAAGCATTTGTTGCAGATAGGGCTTAAAACTCGCATAGTCCGCGTTCTTTTTCGCCTCTGCCCACACATGCTCTGATGTCGGTTCTAAGATTGCCACTTTGCCGAGCAACTCGGATGGAATGCGCTTAACGATGTCGTAATAGTCGCGTGTTTGGCGCACACTTCGCACACGATAGGAATCCGCATCTTCGTTGGCGACCTCCGCCTCTGCTTTATCCAGCAAACGTGCGGTAGTATCGCTCACAAAATGATCTTTCGCCATGCGAGACAATGTGGCTAATTGTTCACCACGCGTTTCAGCTCCACCAACGGGCATCTGTGTACGCATATCCCACTTCATCAAATTCAGAATATTTAACAAATCATTGTATTCTGCGATGTGTTGTTTGAGGTCATCATAACCACTCATAACGTATCTCCCGTATGTGTTGATTGTATAATTATTGCTGGTAAAAGGGTTAGATACCCTTGATAGACCCACCATCGACTTGTAGGCTCGCACCGGTAATATAGCTCGCGGCAGGCGATAATAGGAAGGCACCCGCAGAACCAAAATCATCAATCGTGCCGAGTCGATTCAGCGGGATTTTTGCTAGGCTTCGTTTCCGCGCCTCTTCCGGTGTGATGCCCAGTTTATTGGCAGTATTCTGGTCTAATTGTGCGACGCGATCTGTGTCGATTCGTCCCGGAATCAAGTTATTGACCCGAATACCATCGTCTGCTAATTCATTCGCCAGAGTCTTCACCAAACCAACAACACCGGAACGCATCACGGTGGATAAGGCGAGGCGTGGAATCGGTTCACGCACAGAAGACGAGGTAATCGTTAAAATCCCACCGCCATTGGTCATATGCGGAATCGTCGCGTTTATCATACGGATACTGCTCATAAGCGTTAGTTCAAAGGCAGATTGCCATTGTGCTTCACTGATTTCTTTAAAGATTGCGGCAGGTGGTCCGCCTGCATTAACCAACAACCCGTCAATCGTCCCCCATTTATCAACAGTCCGTTGCACCCAATTATCGATGTCTTCCTTTTTTGTAAGGTCGCAAGCAGTCGCTAATGTTTCCACACCATAATCGTCAGCAAGTGTTTTCGCCGCCGCGTTGATGTCATCTTCGCTACGGCTACAGATCGATACCTTCGCGCCATTTTGTGCCAGCGCTTTGGCAATCCCAAAACCAAGCCCCTTGCTGGCGGCGGCAACCAGAACAGTTTTATTTTGTAGTCCTAAATCCATGTCGATTATCCTTAGCTAAATTCAATTTTCTTTGTTGGGTCTTCAATACCGACACGCTTCAGCACCCAGCCAATTTCCTCATGGGTGCCCGTGTCAATCGGGCGGTACGGATCACGCAGGGTCGCATGTGCCATCGCACCACGCCGATACAGCAATTCCTTACGAATGGTGAGGTTGATAAGTGGTTGATTCTCATACCGGATCAGAGGTGCATACTTGTCGAAAATGGCTTCTGCTTTCGCATGATCGCCAGCATTGAAGGTATTAAATACCGCCACCAGAATTTCCGTAAAGGCAAATCCTGTCATCGTGCCGGATGCCCCACGCCGGAGTTCTTCTAGCAAGAACATACCACCCAGCCCACCGAATATTTCAAATTTATCGGTGCGTTCACGAATGGCGCTGATCTTTTCCATCAGTGGGGGGTCTTCTAATTTCAGATGGCGTGCATTGGGGATTTCTTCCGCCAGACGTGCTAGAAAATCCGGTGACATATGCACACCATTTACCGGAGGAAAGTCCTGCACGACAATCGCTTTATCCACCTGTTCCGCAATGGTGGCATAGAGAGTAAAAATGACATCATCCGGTGGGTTATCCATCGGAGGTGGCGCAATCATCACCCCCGCCGCCCCCGCGGAAAACGCCGCTTTGCTGAGGTCAATAGACGTTTGCAAATCTGCATGGCTGGTACCGACCACAATAGGCACACGCCCGTTGACAGTATCAATGACCGTTTCCATCACCAGTGTGCGTTCGTCAATTGATAATTTCGCCGCCTCACCCAATACGCCTAGAATCGTTAGACCAAATGCGCCTTTATCCAGTTGAAAATTGACAAGTTGACGCAAACTGTCACCATCTACTGCCTTTTCTGGTGTGAACGGTGTCGCAAGAATGTTGAAAATCCCGCTAATTTTTTCACTCATAATATTCACTCGCTAACTCTTATAAATAAGTGTTGTGGTTATCGCTTAATTGTGCTGATCGCCCCTTAAGTTTAGCCCTGTTTTATGACATACGGTTGTCGGTTACGATAGTTTAACACCACACTTACGCCGGTCATAAATACCGTCAATGCGACAACCTGCATAATAAAGCCAAAACCATACTCTGTTTGCCAGATTCCACCCAAAATAGATGCCGTAAAATAACCAATATTCCACAATACAAAGCCTACGCTACTGGCGAGATTATGTAATGCAGAAGGCAAACTATCCATCAATAACGGTTGGAACAACGGCGACATTGTATTTCGCATTGATGTCGCGATGACATAAGTGAGGATGCCGAACCATAATACAGGCGCAACGCTCAAGGCTAAAAAAGCAATTGTCGCAAGGCTCATTGTGATACCTAACCCGCGTGCCCTGCCAAAACGTTTATCCCACCACGGGTTACTCAGCGTGATTAACCCCATGCCAACCCACCCGATACTCAAAATTGTGCCCACTGTTGCATCAGACACATCATAGGTTGTCCGAAACAATAAATTGTAGAAGGGGAAGGTCAAACCGCCACTAAAGCCAAAAAACAGAAAAGGGAAGGATAGACGTATCAAAATACCCCAGGGCACTTTTTCAGGTGTGTTATCATCCTCTTCTTCGCGCATGTTCTGACGCATAATCACTGTTTCACCCTTCAGGTAAAACAACGGCAAAACACTCACCGCAATCAACACACCTGCGATCACTAATGCTGCACCATATGCCGTGCTACTCTGTTCGCCCACAGCGAAAACCCCCGCGATGAGCAAGGGCAAATACCCCGCGATGAAACTACCAAATGCCGTGGCAATCATCGACACAACCGAATGATACGAGAACTGATGAGTCTGATGTTCGTTTGCGGTCAATCGCATCATCAAAGGGGCGCTGGCAACCTGTGTTGCACCGAAAAACAACCCCAGTAGAAATCGGCTCATGCCCAGAACATATAAGGATGGAAAGATGACCATCAACGGATATGTTGGTGCCGCCAATAATGTGGCAATGAGCGTTAAACGGCGTGCCCCGATGCGGTTAGCCAATAAGCCCGCTGGTATCCCCGTTAAAAAACCACCAAGACGGGGCAAAGACTGCAACACACCGATCACATCCGGCTCATGACCAAGGCTGACAAAGTAAAAATTTAGGATGACATCGGTAATCCCGAACAACCCGATATAAAATAATCCGCTATAAATGAGATACAGCGTGACCTCACGATTTAAGCCGGGAAATTTTAAGCGGGTTGTCATCAAGGTTTAACCAACGCCAAGCATCTTTTTGCCCGCGATAAAGGTCATGTTGATATTTTCCAGCGCGTCCAGATCATCAAGCGGGTTACCATCCATGACGATAACATCTGCCGCCTTACCCACTTCGAGCGTGCCGAGTGTGTCCTGTAGATTGCTAACGTGTGCGGCAACAGTCGTTGCACATCGGAGCGCGTCGTAGTTATCTTTCTTCACGCCGAGCTTGACCATAAACTTAAGTTCCGGGGCAACCACATCATGCCCCACAACCGGACTACCGGCATCAGTGCCAAACGCGATTGGCACGCCTGCTTTCGCCGCATTGACAATGCCTTCATACCGCCCAGAATTTGCGACAGCTTTTTGCCGTTCTTCAATTTTCCATTCAGGGATATTGTATTGACGGGCAAGTTCTGCCTGAGATTGCATGACTAATGGCGCGAAGGTCGTCACAATCGGAATGTGCTTATCCAACAACAATTGAATAGTCTCATCAGTCATTGATCCGCCATGCTCAATCACATCTACGCCGAATTTCGCCATACGATTAATGCAAGCATCAAAAGTTGCATGGGCGGTGATGGGCAAGCCGTTGCGGTGCGTTTCATCAATCACTGCTTCTAACTCTGCATCAGTAAATTCAAGTGTGTCGTGGCATCCCATAATCTTAATCAGATCAGCACCGGCTTTTACCTGTTCCCGCACTGCCCGACGCATTTCGTCCGCGCCACTGGCTTCACGACAGCACCAATAGGTATGCCCACCGGTCTGGATGATCGCCTCGCCCGTAACCAACACCCGTGGACCGGGGAATATCCCCTGCTCAACTGCCTGTTTAGTGAAAATATTCGCCGTGTTCATGCCTAAATCTCGCACAAGTGTGATGCCCGAACGTAAACTTTTAAGCATATTCGCGGCGGCTTTGTACGCGCTAATTTCCGGCGCATCGTCCATAGATTGCCGTGCTAAATCGTGGATGCCATCCCACGCTAGATGGGCATGAGAATTCATCATACCGGGCATGATGGTTTT
>DAOTXB010000869.1:0-11176 GCA_034435575.1 Anaerolineae bacterium | reverse complement strand
CGGGCAAGTTCATCCAGTGTTCGTGCATCTAATACCAGCAAAAACGAAGTCTCATGGGCGGCATCCAGAACAACGGACAACAACACCCCATCATCCTCTGCCTGACGATCCGGCGACGGCACAAATACCGGTTCTCCGGGATAGCAATCCGCTTCGTACCAGATAATATCATGCCCGCTCTGGACATCAATTTTCACAAGCTGATTATAAAAGCCCTGTTGATGCGCTTCATGCAGACCAATCCCGTACACATAGCGATAATCAGGATTTGTGTTGTAGTGCTTATAGTCGATATGGGGCAGTTCAATACAGGCATCAGAAATCAGTTCTGAGCGGACGCGTTTTCCCTTCAGGGGCACGATGAAGCGGGTCATGTTGCCATGTGGGAGCTGTAATGTCGGGTCTTTTAAGCGATTGAGATAGTATTGAGTGACGATGTCCGCATCAGGATAAGCATCAATATCCAGAATGAGTTCGTCACCTTGCTCATAGGCGTTTACATGATGGAAGGCGAAGAACGGGTCGCACTCATAACGCCCGACGAGTTCCCCGGTATGACGATTCAGCACATAAAACGGTGTACCGCGTTTTGGCTCCCAGTTGAAATTTTCGATAAACGGTTTCAGCCAGAATAAGAGGCTCAACGGATTCACCACTAGCGGAAATTCGGTCACGATGACATAATTTTTTGTCATGCCAAAGCTGTGCATATAGGACGGCTTACCAGTTCTGATAGCACCCATACGGACACTGTTCATGTCCTGATCCACACGGTAAGCGCGGTAATAGGACATCGCCCCGAAGCGCGTCACGATGTTGAACATATGCTCGTCGAAGAAGTGCGGATGTGCTGTCGTCATTTGCCCGACAAGCCCTTCTTCATAATTGAACACGCCGACAGATTTCAACGTTTCCGCATCAAACTCGACCTGAATTGGCGTTTCCGTGAGCGCCAGAAATTGATCGGCAAAATGCGCGATGCTCACTTTGGCATTGTCGGTCACGGTATGGTTGAACACCGCCATCGCACGCCCGAATAATGATCGGCACGGGTCGGTGGCAAATTCGGTATAGGTGATTTGTCCGGCATCTTTCGCACTTTGATGCGCCTGCGATTCCAGATATTTTCCGGCATAGCTCACCTGCCCGTTCTGGAACGCAAATTTATGCAACATGGCGTAGCCGTCGAACCAATGACGAAATTGCTGATCTCCGGCGTTGATTTTCCCCGGACCGTTACGGAGCAATGTACCGTGTAACCATGCTGGCATCGTGCCTGTTATGGGGAGATTATCAACAGAGACTTCATGATTGGCGTTGAACAACCCGTGTGTAGCCGGATTATTTTGCTGAGGCTGTATGTGTTCGCTCATAGGGCTATTGATACCGTCCTGCAATAAGTTCCGCCGCAATTTTACCAGACGAGATCACCGCTGGAACACCCGCACCCGGATGCGTACTTGCCCCTACAAAATAGAGATTTTCAAAGTGACTCCGTGTATGTGGTCGAAGCCATGCAGATTGCATTAAGGTCGGTTTTGAGGCAAACGCCGCGCCTTTATAACTGTTGAGTGTGGTCTGGAAGTGCATCGGATCAATGTAATGTTCAGCGATGATGTTGGACTGCAAATCCGGCAAATAATTATCCTCCAAAAATTGCATCACACGATCACGGAACGGTTGTGCATAGGTGTTCCAATCAATATCAGCATCCAGATTTGGCACAAGCGCCAACACATAGAAGGATTCGCACCCTTCCGGCGCGATGGTCGGGTCAGTGATGGACGGCATGTGCAAATACAATGATAAATCGTCGGGCATGCCTTTCGCACCGAAAACACTACGCAATTGACGCTTGTAATTATCTGCGATGATGATGTTATGATGCGCGAGTTTTGAATCGGTATAGCGACGTTTTGTGCCAAAGTAAATGACAAACAACGAATTGCTATAAGACATCGTCTTGAGGCGGGTTTTCATCACGGGGTTTTTCTGCTGTGATGGAATCAAGTTTTCATAGGTGAAGGCGGCATCGCCATTGCAGATGACCTGGTCAGCATAATGCGTCTCACCTGATTTTAGACGGACACCCGTCGCACGTCCCTCTTGAATGATAATTTCATCGACTTCACTGTTTAAGTGGATTTGTGCGCCCAGCTCTTCGAGTAAGCGGCCAAACCCAGCAACAATTGCCCCTGTACCACCCTTTGCATAATGCACACCCCATTCTTTTTCAAATTGTACAATCAAACCATAAATGGAGGGCGTGTCAAAAGGGTTACCACCGACGAGCAACGGATGAAATGAGAACACCTTGCGTAGAAATTCGTCTTTGATAAAGCGGGAGGTATACCCGTGCATATTTTGAAACAAGCCCATTTTGATCACATCAGGCATGATACCGAGCATACTCGTCAATTTATGAAAAGGTTTATCTGTATAGGGATGAAACGCCTCAAATACTTTTACAGTGTGTTCAACAAAGCGACGATAACCGTCTTTATCTGCTGGATTCCATTTTTCAATTTCGGCTAACATATCTTCGACATTATGACGATAATCGAAGGAGCGCCCGCTATGGTCAAAGACGCGATAAAAAGGATCAAGTGGAACAAGTTCAAAATAATCCTGCCATCTACGCCCGCTCATCTGCCAGATCTCATCAAACATATATGGCGCGGTAATGACAGTAGGACCACTATCAAATTTAAACCCGTTGATCTCCTGTTGATAACCGCGTCCGCCCAATTGGTCACGTTTATCAAAGAGTGTGACCTGCCATCCCTCCGAGGCAAGGCGTGCTGATGCCGCTAATCCACCAAAACCGGCACCTATGACGATGACTGTACCCTTGCTCATATGTTATCTCCTCATAAAACATAGCGGATTATCTGTTGATGTCGCTCAACCATAGTGAAGTCAAACGGCGGAGTTCACCCCGCGTAGCACCATAAGCGCTAGATTATCAGGTGGATAATGCCCACGCATGACTGTTCATATTGTTATTGCTGTAATGGTTAATGCGCTAGTTTGTAAGATTATGTTATAGCGATGAGCAGGCTAAAAGCGCCTTATAAGTTAATAATTAGAAATAATTGTGTTTTTGACTCATATTCGGAGCATTAAGGTGGAATATATGCGCTATAGAGAAGGGCTTGATTTCGTGATTAGATCGGGAGGAGATACGGTTTGATAGTGCTATCAGAGTGATTACACTTTCGTGTTACTTACCGTCGCTGTGCTTTCCGCTATAGGGCAAATTGAGCTTGTGGGCGAGTGCGTGAAGCAAGCTGTCCACAATTTCGTCATGTTCGGTATAGGTATAACCCGTCATGTAATCGCTACGAAAAGCAAAAAATAGCATCAATCGCAGATGCAAGACATCCAGACCCCAAGTTTGTGATGTTTGCCAGTGTTGTAACTGAATTTTGTACCATGAACGATAATCCAGCTCAAGCTCTTCGGCGATTTGATAGCCATCAATCAACGCGGCAAAACGTCGCCAATGCTTAAATTCTGGCAACACGAGCATCTGTGATTTCGCCTGTGCAACGGTGGTTGCTTTATTGTCTGTCATCTGAATATCCTTAGCGGACTGATACTTTTACGAGGCTTTTTCAGTGGATTATGTCGGGTAAATAACATCAGGAGCAACCCGGATGGATCGCCCCTGATTGACCTTAAAATTACTCTTTTGTATATGGTGTACCGAGCGCTTTTGGTGATGTAGAACGCCCGACCAGTCCCGCTAACACGACAATCGTCACGATATAGGGAGTCATCTGTACAAATTGAGACGGCACCGGTACTTCCAGAATCTGGAAGCGTGTTTCCAATGCACTGGCAAAGCCGAACAAAATCCCGCCAGCCATCGCCCCATAAGGCGACCACTTGCCGAAGATAACCGCCGCCAGCGCAATAAAGCCTGTCCCGTTGGTCATGTTATCGTCGAAGGTGCCTGTCGTCTCCAACGAGAACCATGCACCCGCAAGTCCGGCGATCATACCGCCGATGATGACGTTCATATAACGGGTACGGATCACATTGACACCAACCGTATCTGCCGCGTGTGGATTTTCGCCGACAGCGCGTGTGCGTAGACCCCAGCGGGTGTTAAACAGTACCATGTGTGTGACGACAACCAGCACAAACATCATCAGATAGATGGGCTTACCACTGAAGAAAATCTCACCCAGAATCGGCACATCAGCTAACCAGGCAAATACATCACCGAGCGCGGGCACATCCTCGAACAAGACCGCAAGCGGTGCGAGGGTTTCGCGGGTTGCGTCCGCATTGACGAGAATTTCTAGCCTTAGATAACTGGTCAAACCAAGCGCGAGGAAGTTAATCACCGTACCACTGATGATCTGGTCAACCTTAAAGGTGATGCTCAACCATGCGTGTAGGGTCGCCATCGCCCCACCGGAAAAGATCGCCATAAGAATACCGAGATATAAGCCCGCCTGACCGGGGACACTATCGGCGATTAAGCTATACATAATGAAGCCGAACGCCGCCCCCGTCAGCATCATACCTTCAATCGCAATATTCACCACGCCGGAGCGCTCACACCAGATGCCCGCCATCGCGCCAATGACGATGGGTGTGGCGGCACGGAACGTTGACGCAAGCATGGTAATCAGGTTGGTGTTTTTGCCCGCCGCCGCGAGGATCAACACGGTTGGAATAATCAGGATCGCGTTGACGATCAGCCATGTGTTTTTCGTACGTTCAAGATTCTGGTTAGGAACTAAGCCGACAATGCCACCGCCAATGTAAAGCAATGCGACGAAAATCGCCCAGGGCACGGTGGGTATGGTAATTTCTGGAAAGTTCTCGCCGAAGGTGAGCGTACTGCTAACATCTCCAGCAATTTGATTCGGTGTGAAGATCAGGATCAACATGCCGATGATGAGAAATGACACGGAGAAGATCAACGTGCGCGAAAGTTTAAAATTGTCACGCCATGAAGCGCGGTCTGCCGGTGCATTAACCGGTGCGGATGCTGTTGCCATAGATATGGTTTACCCTCCCCAGCCACTTGAGAATGTGGCGACTTTTTCATCTTCGGTAGCTTCTGGCACACGCCATAGATAACGGGTGATCGCGTCCGCGGCGATGAACATGATAATCAGTGATTGGATGACTGTGACTAGATCGTTGGAGATTCCAGCGCGTTCTTGCATCAAACCGGCACCGGTCAACAACGCCCCCCACAAAATCCCGGCAGGGATCATGTTCAGCGGATTGTTACGCGCCAGCAACGCCACCGCAATGGCATCGAAGCCCAGCCCGGCGAAGAATGCTGGTTCCATATATTGCTGAACACCAGAAATCTGAATAGTCCCGGCGAAACCGACCAGCGCACCGCTTAAGGTCATCGCAAGCATAAGGTTCCATTTCACGCTCATACCCGCATATCTAGCCGCGTTTGGATTTGTGCCGACGGTACGCAGTTCAAAGCCAGGCGTGGTGCGTTCCAGGAACCAATCCACAAACCAGACGGAAAAGACCATCAAGACCAGACCAATATGCAAATTATCGCGCACGCTGATCCATTGTAAGAACAGCCCCAGCAAGAAAACCATCGCACCATATACAAGCGGACGAATAACAATCGCCGGGTTATCGCTCAACACATCACGTCGTCGCCACAACCCATAACCAGCGGTCATTATCCCCGCGATGAGGAACCACACGACGGACATACTGGCAAAACCGGGCAATGATGCGGATTCTGCAATGTATGGTGTACGGGGCGCACTCGCACTAACATCTAACAACACAACCGGATCGGTGGATTTAATCAGCCAATCAACAAGGCGCACCGCCACAAAGTTCAGCATGATGGTGACAATCACCTCATGTGCCCCGGTATAGGCTTTAAGCACCCCCGGTATCCAGCCCCATAGCCCACCTCCGATCAATCCGGCGATGAGCACCAGTGTAAAGTGGATTAATGGGGGCAGGTTGAGGTCAACCATAAAGGGCACAAAACCCACCCATGCGGCAAGTGTCGCGCCGATATAAAGTTGTCCTTCCGCACCGATGTTGAACAGCCCAGCCTTAAAACCAAGCGCCACCGCCAAACCCGCGATCACAAATGGAATCGCACGGGTGAGTGTGGTTTCTAGGTTCGCCGGAAAAAATAGTAAGACGTTATTACCCGCACTGAAATAAGCAACCGAAGGGATGTCGTCATCAGTGTCTTCTGGTGTTCGGTTATCATCATAAATAATCGCTGTGCCGTCGGTTGAGCCATAATTGACCTGTAGCCGATTGTTCGGGCGTAAGATGATAAAGTTTTCATCACGCGAGGTGGGCAATTCTTCCGTTAAGGCGTTTTCTACAACTTGATCGCTGACGAGCGATGCTTCATACAGGCGTAGGGTCAGGCGCAACTGATTGGATAGGTTTGGAATATCATCGATTGCGATGCTTGCCGCTTCAAATTGTGCTTCAACCTCTGCCAGTTCAGTTAAGCGCTCGGCACCGGATGTGTTATCCGTACCCAGTTCAAACACCTCTAGCATAGTGTCTGTGGTGTCGTCATTCGGGTCAATGCCCGCTTCATCCAGAATAATCAATTGTGACAAGACACGGGACAGCGTGACAATGCGATATTCGTTGATGAGCGAAAACATCTGCAAGAGTTGGTCATCATCATAGGCGCTCGCGGTATCGACAAATGTTTCAATCTCAGCCCGTTGGTCGTCGCTAATATCTTCCGTGAGAGCATAACTTTCTGCAAGGTCACCGACATCGCCCCGATCAAGGTCATCTAAAGCAAGGATCAATGGCGTAAAATCGCGCAGTGTATCCGCACCAATTTCCCTTATAGTCGGGATGCGTTCAGCGGCGGCAGTGAAGGATTCAGCGTCTGGAAATGCATCAAAGTCTGCTAAGAATTCGCCATAGTGACGCACATTATCCACGCCGATACTTACGAGCACTTCTGCACGTCCAGACAGGCGCAACAAATCATTACGGGTTAGCGGTTCTGGATTTTCGACATTGACTACCGCCTGTGCCTCGCCCCAATTTTGTGCAAGTTGTAGGGCTAAATTTGTGTCGTTGGCGCTCAGTTCAGGGTTTACGGCGATGCCGATGGAGCCTTCTAGCAAAGAACTATAGGCGGTTCCTGCCAGGCTTAACCCGCGCCCGAGGTTGCCCTCTGCGCCGGTCAGCACCATAAATGGCACGGTAATAATCAATGCAGTTAGCACCGCGAGAATGGGCACAATGGAGGCGGATACCCGGTGCCATGCCCGCACGAAAGGTGCCAGCATAGACGGGGGTGCCTGTGGGGTAAAGGTTGCTTCTGCCATAAGTAATTTACTTCCCCTCGTTTTCTGCGGCTTCAGGCGGCATGTGGTGTACACCCGCCATCAACAAACCGATTGTTTCACGGTCTGCGTCTGCCGCATCCAAGATGTCGATAATTTCGCCCGCGTACATGACTGCGATGCGATCCGACAATGATAAAATTTCATCTAATTCGGTGGAGATCAATAACACCGCCGAACCATTATCACGCATTTTAACGATCTGTTTGTGAATAAATTCAATTGACCCGACATCCAACCCGCGCGTCGGTTGTGCGGCGATCAGCAAATGGCTATCGCGCGAAAATTCACGCGCAATAATCGCTTTTTGCTGGTTACCACCGGAGAGCGACTGAATCGATGTGAAGATGCCCGGTGTACGTACATCATATTGATCGACAAGTGCCTTCGCTTCGGTGTTGATCGCTTTATCGTTGGCGATAATACCCCGTGCAAAAGGTGCTTTATAGTATGTTTGCAGACGGATGTTGTCCTTAATCGGGAATGGACCTACCATGCCGTCTTTCTGACGATCTTCAGGCACATGAGCCACAAAAGATTCTGTGACCTGACGGGGCGAAAGGTGGGTGATCTCTTTGCCTTCTACCTGAATGTGCCCACTCTGGACTTCTCTTAGGCTGGTCACCGCTTCGATCAATTGAGTCTGTCCGTTGCCCTGTACCCCCGCTAATCCGAGGATTTCACCGCTTTTGACCTCAAACGAGATGTCCTTAATTGCCTGCAAGCCACGATCATCATTAACGCTGAGGTTTTGCACGCTCAAAATAGCCTCACCGGGATTTGCAGGTGTTTTGGTGACTTCTAGCAACACGTCACGCCCGACCATCAACGATGCGAGTGATTGTTGTGTGGATGTCTTGGGGTCTGCTTCGCCCACTACCTTGCCGAGCCGGAGAACAGCAATCCGGTCACAAATCCGCAACACCTCTTTGAGCTTATGCGTGATAAAGATGATGCTTACGCCACGGTCAATCAGCGTTTTCATCACGTCAAACAGTCCTTCGGTTTCTTGCGGAGTCAACACCGCGGACGGTTCATCCAAAATGAGAATATTCGCGTCACGGTAAAGCGCTTTGATGATTTCCACACGCTGTTGAATACCAACCGATAAATCCTGAATCAGCGCATCCGGGTTCACCTCTAAACCATATTGTTTGGAAATGTCCAGAATACGTTGACGGGCGCTTTTACGATCTAAGAACAGACCCTTCACCGATTCATTGCCGAGCATGATATTTTCGGTCACGGTCAACACGGGCACCAGTTGAAAGTGCTGATGCACCATGCCGATTCCGAGTTCAATGGCAATATTGGGGTCATGGATATCGACCTTTTGCCCACCGACGAAGATTTCGCCTTCAGTCGGGGTATAAAGTCCATAGATCATATTCATGAGGGTAGATTTACCCGCGCCATTTTCGCCAAGTAAACCAAGCACCTCACCTTTACGGAGAGTTAAATCAATGTGGTCATTAGCAAGCACACCGGGGAACCGCTTGGTCAACCCGCGAACTTCTAATGCCACCGGGGAGTCGCTCATAAAATGCCCCTCATACTTTAAATAATTGAGTGGTAACAATGGGACAGAGTATAACGGATGTTAACGAAATTTAAAGTATAGTGGTTACATAATTCACATGAAGCGGTTTGCAATTGAGATCAATTACGGCATGTGTTCATAATCTAATTCTTCCATCACCTGCAAAATCATAAGCATTGTCGCCTGAAAAGTGCTAACTTGTTGCTAGAATGGGTTGATGTACACTACATAATGACAACAGAACTGAATGTGTAAATTCTGATGTGTTCCAGCTAAAGGTTGCGTGAAATCTCGGCTAACGCTTATGCCACGTCAGCCATACGCCACGCTGACGCAATGCTGAACATGATGTATGATTGCGATGATATTTTGTTTGATTGTTCAACGATGCTAACCGTTTTTATATGTAAACTGAGTAGAAATAACTCCATGACTACAAATCGTCTATTTTGTATTGCCCTCATTACGTTGATACTCACAATTTTACCCGTACCGGAGCATACAAACGCGCAAGAACAATGCGAAACCGCGACCACCATCACTTATCCAATCGATACGACCCTATTTACGATGGTGCAAGATTATGGAGTCGCCAGCCCACGACATCAGGGACGCTTTCATACGGGTGAAGATTGGCATCTAGCTGAGGGACAAACGGCTGGTCAACCGGTACGCGCGATTGCATCCGGCGTGGTCACGTTTAGTGGACCGAACGGTTGGGGGCGTGATGGTGGTGTGATAATCATTCAACACACGTTTGAAGATGGCACGATTATCTGGAGCCAATACGGACACATCGCCGACAATGAGAGCGTCACGTTTCCGTCACGCTTTAGCTGTGTCGAGGCAGGCGAGATTATCGCGGTAGTCGGCGATTCCCGCCCCGCCCCACATCTTCATTTTGAGATTCGTGTAGCGAGCGACGGTACACCGGGTCCCGGCTACACGCGTGCAGACCCGTTTACGATGGGTTGGCGCAGACCCGCGCAGTTTGTTGCCAATCAGCAGGCATGGTCACAACCATCGCATCTCTGGCATGTCATCAACAGCACCTTTTACCCGACCACGCCACCGCTTGTGCTGAACGACAACAGTATGATGGTGATTGATGGCGCATTATTACGCGGAATCACGATTGACGGGCGGGTCTTGTGGCGGGTTGCGCTGGAAGATGCTGCTGTTGCGATTACCGGCTATCAGGGCAATCCTTATATCACGTATGCTGATGGCGAGATCGTCCGTGTAGATTTTGAGGGCAACCCCATAGAACGTTGGTCACTGGACTTTTTGCCGGACGACGCACCCTTTTATGTGGGCAATTCACCCGTTTACCCTACCGCAGACAATACACTTGTCGCGCTGTCTGAAGATCAGCGAGAGGTATTGTGGCGTGTGGAGGACATTCCCGATTTTAGTCATGTTCATGTCTCTGAACGCTTGATCGCGCTGGTCAATACTTTTGGAGATCGTTTACGCATCCTCACAAGAGAAGGGACATTGCTGGAAACCGTGACCTTGCGTGATGGCGCGAGTTTGACCACCGCACCCGATGGCAATTTGATTGTCTATACCGAAGGCGGATTATGGACAGTAGACGGCAACGCAACCTGGCAAGAACGGTTATCAGATGTTCCCGACGGAGGCGCGGGAAGTGCGGTAGCGGTGTTGCCGGATGGCGCAACTTATTTGCTGGATGGCGAGACGGTTACGGCTTATGACCCTAGCGGTATACAAGCATGGAACGCCCGTTTGCCCATCGCCATCACCGGACACATCACAATGATCCCGTATGACAATGGCTTATTGATTACCAGCACACATGGGCATATTGTCGTGGTACGACAAACGGGCGGGATTTGTGGCGTTACGCGCATCTTCGGTGATGACCGTGCTGATGTATGGCATGAACTTGGCACGGATGATGTGTTGCGCGTGAGCGTTGGCGATCAGATTATCGGCATCGATTGGCAGGACTTTGCAGGAACGTGCGCGGGATAATTGATAATCTGAAAAGGCTGTGAAAATTTGTGCGATAAACATTGCTTTCACACCAAACTAACGCATTGTCGTGTAGGATACAGGGCATCGTTTTATTGGTATCTAATGAGCCTATTCCCTCTATGACCACAACATCGTTTGAATCACATATCAAGTCACCGGAAAAAACGCCTTTGCGACAACACGCATGGCGATTATTGCGCGGTAGCATATATCTCATCTTAGAAGCCTATGCGATTGGCGTATTGGTTTTTTCATTGTTCGTGCTCATTGATCGCACCAACATGGC
>DAOTXB010000868.1:0-5537 GCA_034435575.1 Anaerolineae bacterium | reverse complement strand
AGTAGAATGGACGGCAATTGTGAGAGAGAATAGTATCACCTTAAGATCTACACCGGCGGCGCGGGGCTTTATGCGCTTGATGGCGGCAATCAATACCGGCTCATTTGACGAGATTTACAATTACATCAAGAGAGAATTTTGCCACGAAATCCTGAGCAGTCATGATGTACAAGACCTCACCAATTATTGCATGACGGTCTACAATGAAACAAAGGGACTTGCGATCCATAAAGTCTTTTTATCAGAAGAATTCGTGATTATGGTCGTGATGAAGCCGAGAAACCAGGATGGTGTGCTCTTCCTAGATAAGCTCAAAGTTTCCACTAGCAGACCCTTCAAAGTAACCGAATACGCGCATCAGGAATTTAACCCTGCCAATTACGGTGTGTAAATAAAAACAGACCGTCGTTCAACGACCTGTTTAATATAATAATGACCCACCCTTGAGTACACTATGTGTTCAGGGGTTTTATTTATGTAGGATGGATGACGAGATTACATCCGTACGGGCTAATACACGGGCACGATATTGAGGTTACCACGAACACCCACATAAGGCGCATAAATCCAGCCGACCTGCCCCTGCCAGCGCACGAGGAACCAGAAGTTACGCCCACCCTGCACCGTGCGTCCGAGTAATTCTGCTTCTGCACCCCAAGGCAATTGTTCAAATCCAGCGATTCGTGGCGAACGATAACTGGGTCGAACACGGAAATTCATGATCGCCCGTGTAACAGCCACCACCCCTGTATCCGACGGGTTACTGAGTGCCTCAAACACCGTACCCTCTACCGGCGGTTCACCATTAGTCACCAGCAGGTAACGCCCACTCGCCCAGCCAACCTGCTCACCGGTGTTGACCTTGTACCATGTAAACCCACCGCGCTCATCGCTATTTTGTGCCAGCACACTATAAGCAATATCAGGTCGCAACACACCAATGAACGATGCACCCAGATAAGGTCCTGTACGGAGCGATAACCCGCGCACATTGACCACACTGCCAATCGGACCCGTCGGTCCCGGTGTGGCGGTGGCGACCCCCGGCGTGGTTGGAATACCACCTGTTGTGCCTTGCGTCCACGATAATTGTATAATGGCAACTGACGTAAACTCAATAAAGTTCACCTGAATGGAGTATGCTCCGGGTGCGGCAAAATTCGCGGAAAATTGATAGGTCTGCCCCGGCGCAAATCCAGCAACGGTGCTCGCGTCCCACACCGGCTGACCACCAATCGTCACTGTCGCACGATCATCAACCGTGATCGAAAACGTGGCGACACCCGCCGCGAAGGTCTGCGAGGATGAGAATATCGCGGAGAAATTATCTGCTGGAACAGTTGTCAATGGCAACCCGTTTGAATCCGTCGGTTGCCCGGGCCAATTAAAGTTCAACCCATTCGGATACGACGTGGAGGCGACCAGCGTTCCCGTCCCCGGTGTCGTCGAATTATAAAATTGTGCTGTCCAGTTAGTACCAAATGTTTGTGCATTAGTGGTTGTTAGGTTGAGCGAAAATAAGCCAACCACTAAGAGTATAGGCATAAGTAAAAGATAAATACGCTTCATAATAATGTCCCTTCATGCATGATTTTTGGGATCAGTTGCAACCTTTTAACCAATCGCGTCGTATACTAATTATACACGGAAGAAAACAGGAGCGCACAACGCGTTCCATACGAATAGGAGTAAAGTCTCATGTCTGACGAAAAACAGAAGAACACAGAGGGCAACACCGTCACAGAAGAACTCGAAATGGCAGGAAATCAGGTTGTTGACCGCCTGAAGGACATTGTCAAACAGGGTAACATCCGTCGCATTATCGTTAAAACACAGGACGGGCGCGAATTGTTAAACACCACCGTTACCATGGGTGCGGTTGCCGGTGGCGCACTTGCGATGCTCGGTGGCGCACCATTAGCCCTTCTCGGTGTGGCGGCGGCGGCACTTGCTCGCGTTAAAGTAGAAATTGTCCGCGAATTACAGGAAGGTGATGTTTTACCGGATAACGGTAAGACCAAAATTGAAATCACCGATGAAGAAGAAGGCGACACCACAGAAAGCTAACGCACGGTTGATGTCTAGCACCATTTCATCACCGTAAACCAGTTACCATCCTCCCACATTGACGGCTGTTCCCCCGAACAGCCGTTTATTTTCGTCTCATAATCACATTAACGTATACTCATGTTCGCTTTAAACATTGCATAACTCATTCGCCTATACTGTGGTTAATTGAACGAAAAATACACAAAGGAGCGCACAAATATGTTACGCCTAGCAGTTGGATTCTTCATTGTTGCAATTATTGCCGCAGTACTTGGTTTTGGTGGTGTTGCAGGTTTGACCGCTGATGTTGCCGGTCTCTTTTTCTTCGGCTTCTTAATCTTAGCAGTTATCGCATTTGTTGCCGGACGACGCGTCGTATAACATCCGTCCCAGATAAAAACTCATATATTAAAAGACACCTGTCAACAGTGGCAGGTGTTTTTGTTTTGTATGTTGTCAATCATCCAGGATCATACGGCATAGGTACAATACACGATATACTCATTACATGAAACAAAGATCTGAAGGATGACTAAACATGAGATTGAGAATATCGGTGTTGATCCTGTATTTGCTAACCGGACTTATGATCGGTTATCAGCCCGGTATTCTGTCACAATCAGTCGATGATGAAACTGTCTTTGAGTGGCAGACCAGAGCCTTAGAAGAATCAGGCTTATCGCCGGATAGTTTTGGCGCATTCGAGGCTGATTGGGAGACACTTTTTCGTGGTGTCACCGGATTAGTCGTCGTTTATGATGATGCGATCATCTATGAAGCCTACAATCGACAAACACCCGATGCATTGATGTCCGTTTACTCCGTCACCAAAAGTATCGGTGCCATCTTAACAGGAATCGCCATAGAAGATGGCTATGTCGATAATTACATCATTCCCATGCTAGAAGCACGCAATGACCTCGAACAATAAATGCATAAAAGTGGGTTGTTATTTTTGTCTGGTACAGCATAAGTATGCACCATAATACCAATCCTGTTTACTTCTCTATCAAGACACGTTACAATTATAAACAAATGTAATCGATTACAATTCTTTAGAGTGGAGATTTTTAATGAGTAATTATGATCCAAAACCCGAACACAAATTTACATTTGGTCTGTGGACAGTCGGTAATACCGGACGCGACCCTTTTGGTGAACCCACCCGCCCCACAAAATCACCGGTAGAGCTTGTGCATCTGCTGGCAGAGGTCGGCGCATGGGGTGTGAACTTCCACGATAATGACCTTGTGCCGATCACGGCAAGCGCCACCGAGCGCGATCAAATCGTCGCGGATTTCAAAAAAGCCTTAGACGACACCGGACTAGTGGTACCGATGGCGACCACTAATCTTTTCACCGACCCCGCCTTTAAG
This sequence comes from Anaerolineae bacterium, assembly GCA_034435575.1. Taxonomy (GTDB): domain Bacteria; phylum Chloroflexota; class Anaerolineae; order Aggregatilineales; family Phototrophicaceae; genus JAVJSU01. The sequence continues at coordinate 2,112 of DAOTXB010000868.1, read as the reverse complement.
GATGGTGCATTTACCTCGAATGATCCTAAAGTGCGCGCTTATGCCCTACAAAAGACGATTCATGCCATTGATCTTGGGGTGGAATGTGGTGCGTCGACCTATGTCTTCTGGGGTGGGCGCGAAGGTGCAGAAAGCGATAGCTCCAAAACCGCCGCAGATGGTGTTAAACGGATGCGTGATGCGCTCAATTTCCTGTGTGAATACGTCAACGATCAAGGGTATGATCTACGCTTTGCCCTAGAACCTAAGCCGAACGAACCCCGTAGCGATATGTATCTCGCCACCGTCGGGCATATGCTTGCCTTTATCGAAACTCTCGATCAACCAGAAATGGTCGGCGTGAATCCAGAAGTCGCCCATGAACACATGGCAGGTTTGAACTTTACCCACGCTGTCGCACAGGCATGGGAAGCGGGCAAATTGTTCCATATTGACCTCAATGACCAGATGTTCGGGCGCTACGATCAAGACTTCCGCTTCGGCAGTATGATGCCCAAGCAAGCCTTCCATCTGGTACGCTTTTTGGAAAGTGTCGGCTACGATAACCCGCGCCACTTCGATGCACACGCCTATCGCACCTCAGATTATGAAGATGTGAAAGAGTTTGCCAGAGGGTGTATGCGTACCTATTTGATCCTCAAAGAAAAAGCGGAAAAATTCAACGCGGACGACGAGATTCAAGCGTTATTAGCTGGGATCAACGCCGATACAGGTGAATTTGCGTATCTGAACGAGGGCTACAGCGCAGATAACGCCAGCAAACTAAAATCTACCGCGTTTGATCGGACTGCACTCGGCTCACGGGTACTCCCCTATGAACGCCTTGACCAACTCACAATCGAGTTATTGCTCGGCGTGCGTTAATGAGGTATTGCGGGTGATTCACCTATGATTATGTGAAAATACTAAGGGGCGATCTAACAGGTCGTCCTGCATTACAAGATTTGTGTAGGGACGGATCTATATATCCGTCCCCTAAAGCCTATACAGTTTATTTAGAATAGTTTTTGTAGCGCACATTTGGTAAATCTCTAAAAAATACCCCAAACTATAGAATCAAAGGCGACAAAAATATGACCTATTTTATGGGATTAGACATCAGCACAACCAGCGCCAAAGCCGTTATTATCGACAACGCGGGCACTGTATTGGCGATTGGCAGTACCGCACAAGCCATTAGCCAACCCCACCCGCTATGGAGCGAACAAAATCCAGCGGATTGGTGGGACGGCATGGTGACCGCCATCCGCGACGCCTTACAAAATGCCGAAATATTCGGCGACGACATCAGTGCGATTGGCTTAACCGGACAGATGCACGGCTTGGTGATGCTGGATACAAATGGTAAGGTCTTGCGCCCATCAATCCTGTGGAACGACCAGCGCACACAGGCACAATGCGATGCAATGACCGACAAAATTGGCTTTGAGCGCTTGATTGAACTCACGGGTAACCGCGCCTTGACCGGCTTCACTGCGCCGAAAATTCTGTGGGTGCGTGATAATGAGCCACAGGTCTACGCGAAATGCGCCCATGTGTTACTTCCAAAAGATTACATTCGCTACAAATTGACCGACGACTATGCCACCGATCTCGCAGGCGCGGCGGGGACATCCCTGCTCAATGTCGCCGCACGGGATTGGTCAGACGAGGTGATTGACGCGCTAGAGATTCCGCGTGCGTGGTTACCGGATGTGCATGAAGGCACACAGGTCACGGGCGAAATCAGCGCAGAAACTGCCGAACTCACCGGACTCCGTGCGGGCACACCCGTTGTCGGTGGCGGGGGCGATCAGGCGGCGGGAGCAGTCGGCATGGGGTGTGTCTCCCCAGATAAAATCGGCGTGACCGTCGGCACATCCGGCGTGGTCTTCGCACCGTTGAGCACCTATGCCTATGAGCCAGCAGGACGCTTACATGCCTTTTGCCATGCCATCCCCGGTCAATGGCACTTTATGGGCGTGATGTTGAGCGCGGCGGGCAGTTTGCAATGGTATCGGGATACACTCGCGCCGGATGTTGATTTTGACGATTTGCTGAATGAAGCGCAGGACATCCCCGCCGGGAGCGAAGGACTATACTTTTTACCCTATTTGACCGGAGAGCGCACCC
>DAOTXB010000867.1:0-5745 GCA_034435575.1 Anaerolineae bacterium | reverse complement strand
CGTAGACACCCGTGCAGAAGCGCTCGTCATCGCGGCGAAAAATAATCTCGTTTAATGTACAGGATTCAGACATAATCATTCAACTAGCATTAAGATCAATCGCTGTTCAGACCTATAAATATGATAAAACCTATCTTATGAGATAGGTAAAATACTCACACAATGGTCAGGCGACATAATGCATCACTTCAGCATAAAATAGGGTTACTTTACCCGCCATATTATGTGCATAGTCATGCGTATTGCTTTCATATCAGATTATCAGAACAATGTAACAATGATGCCGGAAATTGCGCGTCTAAACACTCCACAACCGAGAGAAACGCCGGACAGACGCGTATTCGACATTATCATTGTTGATGTTACCACCGCAAACACAAAAACATTGGGGACAATAAAATCGTTAATCGCAGAATTTCCCTATACCAAAATTATTATCACGTGTAGTCATCTCGATAGTGATTCCGCACAGTTGTTGATTAACAGCGGTGTTTCGGGTATTATGTCGCGTCATGAGCTAACCGACAGTTTCCTACACTTTATACGCTCTATTTACGATGGCAGGATCGTGATTTCACCAATGTTTATGCAGGCATTTATCAGTACCGCCTAATATCCCTTACGGGTTATTCACGCGCAAATCCTTACCACCTAATAACACTGATACCCGATTTGCCGATTCAATCGCGCCGTTATGCAAGCCGTCGCTCAAATATGCCCCTGCATGATAGATGCGATTGTGCCCATTTGTTGCAATCACCTCATCACGATAGGTGAATGCGTCAACCGTATAGCGCGGTGTATGATGCTGTTGATGGTGGATAATCGTCTGCGGGTCAATTTGATCGTGCATGTTATACGCCATACTATATGCCACACGCTTATCATCGATCCCGCATAAATCGTTAAGATAGGCATTGTATCCTGCGTCTGTGCCTCCGGTTTTCTCAAACACATCGAACGCAGAATAATGCGGATGCCCATACGGATCATACATTTGCATATCGGTATGCACAACTGTGACCGCGTGGTTCGCTTTCCAACCACCAAAACGCCGGATTTCGTCATCATCCGCATCACCGAGCAATTGCAAAACTTGATCCGGTGGCGTAGCAAAAATCACCGCATCAAAGTCATGAGTCGTGTCATCGTGTAGTCGAATACTTACGCGGTCATTCTGTCGCTTTATGGCGTTTATAGTCACATCACAATGTACGGTGCCCGTAAAACACGCCAGAATCCGTTCAATATAAGTATAAACTCCGCCCACAATCCGGTTCCAGCGGGTGCCAACTGCCACAGAATTTAAGATCATGAGCGCCAACTCTGCGGGTAGATTATCAATTTCTGCGTATGGGATGGAATAGCTGTACATCAGCAACATCTTATACCATATACCGAGGGTATCACTGTCTAATAAGTTGGAAACCGGATGTCCCTTCCAGCTCTCGGTATTTTTAATCTTACGGTCAAGTTGCCATTGCGGGATAGCAAGCCGTAACAATTTGCCATATCGCCCGATTCGTGTCACCGGATGCAAATTACTATCCCGAATTACACCGGGTGCTTGTAAATAGGAACAATCTAAACGAAAAAGTTGGGTAGACACACTCCGCACATACGCTAATTTCACACCCAAATCTGCCATCAATGCCTCAAAATAAGAGCCGTCCGCCTGTAGAAACTCAATCACACCATTTTCAAGAGTACGATCTTGTCGCAATCCTGTACCTTGCACATTGCGATTAAGCGTGCGGATGTTACCACCTAACATCGGTTGCTTTTCAAAAACGGTGATGTCGTGAGCTTCATGAAGTAGGTACGCGGTTGCCATGCCAGCCGCCCCACCGCCAATAATCGCGAGTCGCATCCGTTCTCCTTAAATCCCTCAGCAATCAACATCACAGCTTATAGCACAGTATCGCCGGTCACGATTTCGTATAAACGCGATCCTGTCCAGACCGTGCCTGCAAATCCTGGATAACCGGATGAAGCATTGCAAAAGTAGAAATTCTTCAACGATGTGTGATGATTCAAGCGCCCTTGCCCGATATTCTCTGGGCGCATATCTGAACCATATGAGTTGCCCTGTGGACTCCAGCAAAAGCGCTCGTTGGTGGTCGGGCTACCTGTAGACGAAAAAACCAGATGATCACGAAAATTCGGTACATAGCGTTTTTCCACCACATCAAGGATCGAGTCAAAAATGTGCTTCTTCAGTTTACGATAGGCAGACGGTTGGCTTAGGCGTAGATGCAAAAACCGTTGATAATTCGCCACCGTTAAAAATTCAACAATCTGATGCCTTTCCGGTGCATCACTCTTATCTTCGGTCAGGAAACCGGGCACAGTCATGGCGAAGCTCGGCGCGGAGTAATCCCCCAGTGCATACATCTGATGAAAGGCTTTGTTCAGATCAAGCGTTTCTGTATGGAACAGATTCCACTTACCAAAACCATAATCGCGAAGATCAATCCCCGAAACCGCACAATACGCCATAAAGTTAGACGCAGAATACGTGTAATTGAGTTTATTGCGAACATCCGGCGCGAATTTTTCCAGCCCGATGATCTCTGATGCCCGGCGCGGATCCATGTTGCAAATCGTCGTATTCGAACGAATGGTGATCGTCGCATCGTTCTGCGCCAATTGGCGTGCCACCACACCTTTAATTTCCCCATCGTGCTCTACAAAATCGACCACTTCATGCTCATAACAAATCTCACCTCCATTTTCCTCAATCACCGCTACTAGCGCATTGATAAAATGCTCAAAGTGATGTGTCGGATAATACGCCCCGCGCATATACCCACTAAATAGCATTAACCATGCGACGAAGGATAAATTCTGTGGGGGCAATAAAAAGTCGGGCCATTGTAGCGCCAGCATCGTTTGTGCCACCTGTGGCAGGTCAAACCGATCAAAGACCTGTTGCAGGGTCGCGTCCTTATACGGCATCAAACGCAAGAAGCGCGGTAACTGCGGTAATTTGGGTACGATTGTGGATAAATTTGACCATTCCAAACGCGGTAGCTCATCAATAATGGTCGAAATTTCTTCGATCTCAGTGATAAATCGCCGGATATCCTCATGGTCATTCGGGCAGAGCTTCTGTAAGCGCAGGCACAGCTCATCATAATCATTAGGCACGTTCAATGCGTATTCTGGTGTACGCATATGATCAAAACCGTTCTTATCGTAATGTTCAAAGGTGACGATTTCGTGTAAGCCAAGTTTCTTCAGCATATTATAGACACTACGCCCCTCGCCACAATTCCACACATAATGAAGCTGTGCATTGAACTTGTAATCACCCAATTCAAACGTGTGCCCATAACCGCCGGGCAAATAATGGGCTTCTAAGATGGTGACCCGGTGCCCCGACTTCGCCATTAACGCGCCAAAGGTTAACCCCGCAAGCCCGCTACCGATTATAAGATAATCCGTCTTCATGATGACTGTCCTTGAGGCATAAGTTGCTGGTCATAAACCCGCACACATGCAGGCAACAATAAACTCTATCATAAAAGCCCGACACGCAACAACATGAGTAAAAGATTAAGAGACACACTATGATAAATCCAAAGCATCTCCATCGGCGATAGGTAAGCAGACACACAACAAAAATATTGTGTCGTGATTAATCGTAACCACAAGGAGTTTAAATATGAAGAGATTAGGATTTTTTGTTTTAATGATAATGCTTGTCGCGCTAGTTGGTGCGGTAAGTGGGCAGGACATGATGGGACCGGAAGTCACCGTTTCCGACCAGAATGTTCTGGATGGTACAGTAACCGTAGACTATGTTTTTAGCGAGGGTCCCGGCTTTATCGTTATCCATGCGGATAATGGCGAAGGTAGTTTTGGCGCTGTGATCGGTAATCGCCTGTTGAGTCCCGGCGCAAATTACAATGTCACGGTTGATATTGACGCGACTGCCGCGACTTCTACCCTCTACGCCATGCTCCATGTGGATACAGGCGAAGCCGGTGTTTATGAATTCGGCGCCGTCGAAGGGGCTGATGGTCCCGTCGTAATTGATGGTGCCCCTGTATCCCCGCCCTTCGCTGTTTCCGTCATTAACGCGGATGATCAGTTTGTAGAGGGTAGCTTTACCGCAACATCCGCCACCATTGACGTAAACGGTTGGTTGGTCATTCATGCAGATAACGACGGTGCCCCCGGTCCAGTCATCGGTGTTGCCCCGTTAACCGCAGGCATCAACACGGATGTTACCGTTGAACTCGAAGGTGATGTCACATCTGTGCTGTGGCCCATGCTCCATGTCGATACCGGCGTAGAAGGTGAATACGAATTCGGTACCGTTGAAGGGGCTGATGGTCCTGTCGTGCTTAATGGTGTTTCTGTCGTGGCTGTTGGTACAAACCCGACCATCAAAATGAACGATCAAATTGTGCTCAATGGTGACGGCATGATGATGGACGATATGATGATGTTAACCGCCACCGCAGATTTTGCCCTCTCAGAAGGTCCTGGCTTCATCGTCATCCATGCGGATAACGAGGGTGCCCCCGGTCCTGTCGCTGGCTTTGCTCCAGTAGCCGCAGGCGCGAACTATGATGTGGTAATTGAGCTTGATTCAGAAATGGTAACCCCTGTGCTGTGGCCCATGCTCCATGTCGATACCGGCGTAGAGGGTGAATATGAATTCGGTACCGTTGAAGGGGCTGATGGTCCTGTTGTCGTAGACGAACAAGTTGTCGTCTTCCCGATTAATGCCGCACCGGCAATCGACTACAACACAACCATTGATGGTGATGTCATCACTGTTTCTTCCGCGCTGATTGACGCGCCGGGCTGGTTGGTTATCCATGCAGATAACGACGGTGCTCCGGGTGCAGTCATCGGTGTGGCACCGCTAACACCGGGTTTGAACAGTGCTGTTGCCATTACAGTAGATACCGATGGTCTGACAGAAACTGTCTTCCCGATGTTGCACTATGATACAGGCGAAGCTGGCGTGTATGAGTTCGGCACGGTTGAAGGTGCAGATGCTCCTGTATTCGTCGGTGGTAACGTGGTCGTTGGTCCGTCAACACCGGAAGCCATGATGGAATAATCGTCTTTCCCCCGTCAAAAAGACGATAATCCCCTTAATAAGCGCTCATCTGAAAATTCAGGTGGGCGTTTTTCATTTCTACGATGAATTCCGAAAAATTTGTGAAGATAGCCCTTAATAGCGGTGTATATTAAGACAAAATAGGCGTGAACGTGTATAGTAAGAATGATGAAACAAGACTAAAAATACAATCCCACAGCACCGCAACTGCGGTATCACATCACATCTTCAACAGGTAAAATCATAAGGAGACCTTTCTCTATGAAAAAACGGATTATCCTTTTACTGACAATCGCACTGCTCTTATTCACAGGTATCATCACGCTGGCACAGGATGATGACAATACACCACCGTTTGATAGCTTAGTTAACGCGGTAGTCAACAACACCGTGACACATCTCGTCGACAGCAATGGCATGACACTGTATAGCTTTAGTTTAGATGACACGCTCTGTGTTGATGCCTGCTTAGAAAACTGGCCCCCTTTAACCGTTGAAAGCGAAGGTGAACTCACTACCGGCGAAGGTATCCCCGGTACACTTGGCACGTTCGAGCGTGAAGATGGCACCTTGCAAGTCACCTATAACGATATACCGCTTTATACTTTCGCTAACGATTTAGAATTTGGAGATCTCAATGGCGATTTGGTCAATCAAGTCTGGTT
>DAOTXB010000866.1:0-2494 GCA_034435575.1 Anaerolineae bacterium | reverse complement strand
AATTACAAGAAGTGAAAAAAGGACATTGGGTTGCATGTCACCTTTACGAATAGGCAAAAACATATGAAATCCGAGTTTGTAATCGAAAATATCAGTGCTTCTGCGGGGGAGCGCGCACAGGGTTTTATTGCGGTTGATGAATCCGCTGCTGGAACTCGCGTGCGTATCCCGGTCATGCTACTCAATGGTGTACACGAAGGACCAACTCTGCTGATTGCTTCTGGAGTACATGGAGATGATCTCAATACTATTCCGATGGTCTGGCGAATTGCAGACACCATTGACCTTGCCAAACTGCACGGCCAGCTGATCGCCGCGCCTATTATCAATCCTTTGGCTTTCGAAGCCGGTACGCACCTCACCCCGGCGGATAATAGTTCACCTGTTTTCCCTGGCGATTTATCTGGGACGATTTCACAGCGCATTGGTCATAACATATACAACAAGCTCGTGATAAATGCCGATTATGTGATCGATATGCACGGGGGAAGTAAAAATGCTACGTTGGCTACGCTAGCGCACATTGATGGTGGCGCTGAACCGGAGATATTTGCTAAAGCAAAAGCGATGGCATCGGCATTTCAGCCGGAGCTAATCGTCGTGCAAGAACCCAAACCCAGTATACCACCACGAGGGCTAGCACAGGTTGCTTGCCGTCGAGGGGCGGCAGGTATTTATATTGGGCTTGGTCAGATGGGATTTAACGAACAGGACACAGTACGCGGTACCGAGGGCATCCTTAATATCATGCGCTACCTCGATATGTTGCCCGATGATCCTATCTTTGGGACACCCCCACACCTGACGTATACAGAACTATACCAAAAAGCAAGTTGTGGTGGTGGATTTTTCCCTGCGGTTGCGGCGGGGCAACATGTACAGGAAGGTGATTTGCTTGGCACGATTTTTAATGTTTTCGGACAGCCAGAAATAGAAATAAAAGCCGAAACTGCCGGTATTGTCGATGCTATTCGCTTTTATCCAGTTGTGGCTACCGGTGATTGGGTGGCGAGTATTGCAAGATGGGAGAGTGTTTATGAAAACTGAGTTGAAAGTTGATGAACTTGTTGCGTCACCCGGAGAAACGGTTAAAGGATTTATACTCTTTGATGAATCTGCCGCGGGCGTACAAGTGCGCGTCCCTGCGATTCTGATCAACGGTGTACACGAAGGACCAACATTAGTCGTGACTTCTGGAGTGCACGGTGACGATCTCAATACGATTCCAATGACATGGCGCATTTCAGAACAGATCGATCCCGCTGATTTGCATGGTCAAGTGATTACAGTACCAATTGTCAATCCAGTTGCCTTTGAAGCAGGAACGCATCTAACCCCTACGGATAACAAAACACCGTCTGTGCCGGGTAATCAACATGGCACCATCTCTGAACGCATTGGCTATCATCTCTATCAGAAAATTGTGCTACAAGCGGATTACCTGATTGATATGCACGGAGGAAGCAAACGTTCGACATTGGCGGCACTTGCCGGTATTGATGGTGCCGCACCAGAGGACATTGTTAAGCGGGCGCATGGAATGGCAGAAGCCTTCAACACGGATTTGATCATAGTGATGCAGCCCAAAACTGCGGGTCCACCACGGTCTATGTTTCAGGTTGCTAGCCGTAATGGCGCACCGAGCTTAATAATCGGGATGGGTCGGATGGGTTTTAATCAAGACGATACCGAACGCGGGGCGCGGGGTGTTATCAATGTACTTAAACATCTTAAGATGCTTGAGGGTGAACCAGAATTGACCGTTACGCCGCGTGAAACCGGTAGTGAACTCTATCATTATACCCCTTATGGTGGTGGTTTTTTCCCTGCTGTCGAAGCAGCACAAGAGGTTCGCGAAGGCGATGTTTTGGGTACTGTCCATGATGTGTTTGGTACACAAATTGGTCAAGTGACCGCACAGACCGACGGGATGGTCGCGGCAATTCGCTTTTATCCAGTGGTTAGTGCTAGCGAATGGGTGGCGAGCATTGCCCGACTTTAGTTGTTAAATATCCTACACAACAGCATACAGGGCAGTTGTAGCTTTTCTTCGTAAGGTAATTGATTTTTTAGCATTGTATGAACTAATTTTGAGAGGGAAATTTGGATGGATTTTGAAACTGCAGTTCCAGCACGGGTACGTGAGTGGTTACCCAGTAAAGTCAGTAAAACCGTTCGCACGGGGGGCATGTCATCGCTCGTTGCTCAGGCTGAGCAGGTATTTCATTTGGGACAGGGGGATGTGGGTTTTGTCACACCATCGCATGTGCGCGAGGCAGCCATTAATGCTATTGCCGCAGGCGAGACAGGGTATAAATTACTACCAGAATTAAAGGAAGCCATTGCCGAAAAGTTTCTGACTGATAACGGCATCACAGTTGATCCACACAAGGGGGTGCTTATATCAGCAGGTGCTCATGCCGTCTTGTTTCAAATTATGGCGACGCTGGTCGGTCCAGGTGATGAGGTCATCATGTCTACACCGGGAGCATAC
>DAOTXB010000865.1:0-1855 GCA_034435575.1 Anaerolineae bacterium | reverse complement strand
CGCCTATATAACTTTTTTCGCTATCGGGTTGGGGATAATGTGGTTGCACAGGACTTGACTTCATCAACATTGATGCGGGTATGGCGCTCACGTGATTCGTATCGCGCAGATTTAGGGGCGTTTGAGGCGTGGGTATTCACCATCGCACGTAATGTCTCTGTAGATTATCTACGGAAGAAGCGTTCAACCGTGTCGATTGACACCCTCTATCACCTCGCGACCAACACTTCCGTTGAACGCGAAGTACAAAAGCGACACGATTTTGAGCAACTCTATGCGCGACTTAGCACCCTCGCGACGCACGAACAAGAATTGATCGCGCTCAAGTATGGTGCCGGGATGACCAATCGTGCTATCGCAGAAGCCACCGGACTCACGGAGTCCAATGTTGGCACCACCTTGCATCGCATCATCAAACGACTCAGAGCAGAATGGGAACTGCATTATGGATAATGACAAATTTTTTGAACGCTATCACGAAGCCCCGCCGGAGCACTTCAAGCGGGATTTGTATACACGCCTGCAAGCCTTAGATGATGTGGGGGCTTTACAGGACGACAACAATCAACTTTCGGCAAAAGATCAAATAACGATCCCGCTATGGCGACGCTTAAAGGGGGCACCTGTGGCATCAATCGCGGCGGTGATGGCGATACTTTTTGCCGGGTTGATCTTGATTAACGGTATCACAGGACAGGACGATAGTTTATCGCAGACGAATAGCGATGTTTCGTTGGATGCGCTCCAGCCGATTACGCTTGATAATGTGAGCCAACTCCAACCGATTCGATCATTGGGGAGGGGTGTGCTTTATGATATTTCGTGGTCACCGGATAACAGCGCGATTGCCTCTGCGACGGGTTCTGGTGTGTATATTCATAATCCAGAAGACCTCAACGATATACGTCTGTTGCCCGGTACGGAAGGGCGTATTGCCACGAGTGCATTCTATAATGCCGATGGCAGTGTGCTAGCGTCACGGATACTCGATAATGCAATCCGTGTGTGGGATACAACCACTTACGAAACCATTGCCGATATTCAAATGACCAATAATTCATGGGCATATAGCCACATAACCTTTATTCAGGATGACATGACTATCGCTGTTTTAGTGTGTCTGGATTCAGCAGAACGTCCGATAGGTGGGTGCGAACAGTCCGCTGTTCGTTACATTGATTATCATAGTGGCGAGACGTTGCGCGAAATTACATTACCACAAAGTTTTTATGCGGTAAGCCATGTAGGTGATGTGATTGCCTATATAGATTGGGAGGTCGACGATTTAACATTTGTTTCGGCAGAGACGGGCGAAATCCTCAACCAGATTAGTGTTGGCGATCAACGTCAGGTTGAAGGGCTGTTAAGTTTCAATCGAGACGGCTCACAGCTTTTGTCTGGAGGAGTCAGCAATGGACGAGTACAGGTGTGGAACACGTCCGATCTGCTTTTTGCTGACGCAAACGCAAATCTTAGCGACATCGTGCCCACTATGGATTTCCGGCTCACGGCGACCGACAGTCGGAATGGGATTGGATATTTAATATTTAGTGCAGACGGTGACACTATGGTCATAAGCGGTTTTGAGGGTGCTACCGAAGTCTGGTCAATGTCCGAAAATCAGCAAATTGCCGTGATAACAACGAGTGCGAATTTTCCATCACCAATCGCTATTAGTCCCAATGGCGATCGTTTGCTATCGGTGAGCGGAGGCGGGGTGCTAGCAGTATGGGAACTTGGCGAATCGGATGATCCGACTATTATTGATACGGGTAATGTCGGTGGTTTCGCAGACATCGGCTATTTGAGCGGATTCGGCGATTACAATATGGTCAGCTTTAGCGAAGATGGTCGT
>DAOTXB010000864.1:0-9292 GCA_034435575.1 Anaerolineae bacterium | reverse complement strand
GTAAACAATGTTGTTGATGATTGCCCGATGGACACGGGAAACATCAGCGCAAATGGCTGTCCAGATCAAGACGAAGACGGTATTCCCGATGACAGCGATAATTGCCCCGCAGATTCTAATCCATCACAGCTAGATATTGATGATGATGGTCTTGGGGACGCGTGTGATGACGAAACCGGACGCATCGCTGTGCCTGTTGTGGCGATTGGTTCGTCTGTATCTGCTACGCTAAATACCAATGGTCGTCCAGATAATTGGCGCTATGATGCTGTTGGTGGACAGGTGATTTCGGTGTCTGTCGTCGCTGAGTTTGATAGTACCGTGAGTGTGTTCGATGATAATGGCGAGCGTGTTGCCTTTAACGATGACTACAACGGGAGCATCAACGCTACCATTGAACGCCTCTATATTCCTGCAAATGGCGGTTATCGCATCAGTGTTGGTACGTTCGGCAATCGTGCGGTGGGTGGTGACTACACGCTGACCGTATCTGCTCTGGATGTTGTGGAAACCAACCCGACAGCACAGGAAATCAGCATCGGGCAGGTGGTGGAAGCCATTATTGAGGATGGTCGCAGTGTGGATTACAGTTTCAGTGCATCATCCCGTGACCAGATCACATTAGCGCTGGGTGGCAACTTTGATACCACGCTGGAATTGCTTAATAGTGACAATGAACGCGTCGCTTTTAATGATGATGGCGGGCAAGGGCTGACCAGTTTAATTGACGGCTTCACCATTCCTGCTACCGATACCTATACTGTGCGTGTAGGGAGCTTCAATGGGCGTGGCGGTGGTGCCTTTGTCTTGACCACGCGCTTTGGTGTCTTTGAACAAAATCAGCGACGGCGTGAGGGCGACCAGCCCACCGGGGACTCACTGGCGATCATTACGACGGGTGCATCTTTGTCTGACCGTTTAGCACGTTCAGAAAGCCGTGAATTTATCTATGAGGGTATCGCGGGTGAAACGTTGCAGATCACTGTACGGGGCGACTTTGATACCACGCTAACCATCTTTGATGACAACGACACGCAACTTGCGTTCAATGATGATTTTGGTGGCACAAGAGACAGTCAAATCCGTGATTTTGTCATACCACAAACGGGCACATATCTGATCCAAATCGGCAGTTACAATGATCGTGGCGGTGGCGATTTTACTTTAGAGGTTAGCCTATCAACGTCATCATCCGACCAACAATCCATAAACACCCTCATAATCGGCATGCCTGCATCCGGTGAACTGGAAACTAGTGAAGAGATCGAATGGATATTTACTGGCTCTGCCGAGCAGATTATAACCATCGAAACACGATCAGATCTGGATACCACGCTCACATTGATCGGCACTAATGGCGAACACCTGCGTTTTGATGATGATGGTGGCGACGCGCTCAATAGTCGTATGTCTAACGTTGAGTTGCCCATAGATGGCGATTACATCATTCGCGTTGGCAGTTATGGCGGGGATGGTGCCGGACGATACGATCTTATCCTTGAGGAAATCTCGTCAGAAGAAAATGATGATGCATCACCGCCACCGGAAGCCGATGATGACAACGAAGCGGTCACTTTGGGTGAGTCGGTGACTGGCACATTATCGCGTGGACAAACACAAGATTGGTCGTTTGTCGGTACGGAAGGGCAGATCATCAACATTGCGCTATCAGGAGATTTTGATACCACCGTTGCGCTCATCAATGATCGAGGTGATCGTGTCGCTTTTGATGATGATGGTGGGATTGGCACAAACAGCTTTATCGAGGCGTATTTGCTCCGTGCCTCGGTCACATATACCATCCGTGTCGGGAGTTATCGTGATGCCGATGGTGGTGATTACACCCTACGTATCAACGCACCATCGGGTAGTGATGAAAGAAGCGATGAAATTGTGGCGCGCAATATCCAACTGAATGATGAACGGCGAGGCAATATCCGGCGGGGTAGCGCCGTCTTTTATCAATTTGCAGGCATCGCTAACCAGATGGTCACGATTACGGTAAATGGTAATTTTGACACCACATTGACCCTATTGGATAGCAATGAGCAGAGCATTGCCTTTGATGATGATAGTGGCGATGGCTTAAATAGCCGGATTTTTGCCTTCGTATTACCCTCAGACGACACCTATATCATCCGTGTCGGCAGTTATGATGATCGTGGTGGTGGTGATTACACCTTATCGCTCACAGAGGAATAATCGTTATTCCTCAAGCTGTGCCAATTCATCGGCGAACCACGCTTGATTACCGTTCACATAGAGGTCAATGACTTCATGATCGGGGAATTGTGCAATGAGTGTGTCGCGTACCCCGTTGGAATAATTGCGCGCGGCGATAATGTCGCTATCAAGCTGTGGCGATGTCACTGCCATCAAACTCCCATATGATCGCCATCGGATGCGATCATCGCCACCAATCGGCGTAAAGTTAACGATGACCAGCGCGGGACTCTCGCTTGTTCGGCGTGCATTGACCGCATCAATCTGTGCCTGACTGATGAAATTAAACCCTTCCAATGCGTTGATGCGCGGTGTGCTATAGGTCAATAGGCTCGAGAGCATCACGGCAAGCACAATCGCAAAAACCCAATACCGAACCTGTGCGCCATAGCGTCGGATGATCCATGCGATGGGTATAGCAGAAATCAACGCAAACGCGGGTAGAGTCTCAAAATAGTAGCGCGTGCTATACCGTTGTGAGCCGATCCAATATGCCAGATGCACACCGATCAAGCCGACAATTGTACCGAGCAATAACCATGTCCAGACTGGCACCCGATCATGCTCTTCACTAAAGGCGAATACAAACGGAGGAATCAGCATCCACACCCCTAATGAGAGCACCCATCCCCAGATAAGCGTGTTATTGTCCTTCAAAAATGGCGCATCGACGATCAACGGTGTCACGAGCAATACTATGGCAACAGCTAACCATATTGTCAGCCAGCGTCGTTTAAAGCCGACAAATAACCCTAAAGGTAATAACAGCCAGCTTAAGCCCAGCAAAGGGAAATAATTACTCTGTGTTTGCAGATGAAATTGCACCCGTTCATCCACTTCGCCAATCGTCCAGCCGAATAAATCCGCCGCTGTGAGAGAGAGGTCAAAACGAGTATGTCGAATTCCGCGCACCATATCATGCCCGTTGCCTTCGCGGTCAGGCAAACTGCTCCGCCCACAGCACGACCCAAAGCCCACACGATCATAGGACCATACTAATGTGTATAGATTGGTGGTCGGATCACCGGTGGTGGCGTTGTTATAAAGTGGAATCGCCATGCCTAGCAATATGGTCACGATGGATAGGGCAATCAAAGGGCGTAACGTGGGGATAAAAGCCAGATGTGCCTCACGATTGCGGAGTGTCGCTAATAATCGCCAAATACTCCAGATGACGAAGGGTGTGGCAATGCCGATGGCGGTCAAGGCGCGGGTCATGAGTGTCATACCGAGCGCGAATCCGGCAATTGTTCCCCATAACAGCGCACGTTTTCCTAGAGATAACCGCCAATACGCGAACATAAACACCGTCACCATAAATAGTGCGGAGGTATGCCCCATCAACGAGGCATTGAGTAATAACGCCATCGGCGAGAACGCCACCAATCCCGCCGCAATCATGCCAACATCAGGCGAAAATACTTCGCTCCCAAGTCGGTAAATTAGTGCGACGGTTAATCCGGCTAAAAAGGCATTAATCACCCACATTTGACCGAACATTACACCGATTGCCAGTATAAGTGACCATCCCGGCGTGTATTTGCTAAACGCGTTGCCGGTTTCTGCATATCCGATCACGAAGGGTTGCCAGAACGCCGTCCACGGTTCAGGACGATCAATGACCACGTTACCACCCGCGAACACCCGTGCTTGATACACATATGCCATCTCATCCTCAAGATGTGGCAGACGATCAAACACCGTGCGACTGATAAATGCAGACATAAAAAAGCTGAAAAATACCAGACTCAGCGCAATAACGTGATGAAACTTGTACGGTTGGGGTGTGTTTTGATTTTCATTCATAGCGCCGATTATAGCCGAGGTCATGAGTGAGTTAAATATGCCATCGTCCACAAAATGGGCGATTTAGATGATATTCGGCGTGTTTTCTGTTGATGAATGTAATAACATGCCTATAAAACGTAGGGGTTTGGACAATTATCGCATAAGATACAACCAGAAGAGTTACACTTAGATTTTGGAGTTAATGGATCATGAGTAACACAAAAAGAATCGCCGGAATCCTTAATGATGTGATGCAGATTTGCGACGCTTCCAAACGGGGTTATGAAAATGCCGCCGAGCACGTAAGAGATGTCGCCTTACGTGAATTTTTCTTAGAACAGATGCAATTACGTGAAGGTTTTGAAAGGGTGCTATCGCGCCAGATCATTGCGCTAAATGTTGTACCTACGCATGGTATTGGTGTTTTGAGCGCACTGCATCGGGTATGGCTAGATATGCGTTCAGAATTCCAGGTTGGCGGTGATGGTGCTATCGTGGAAGAATGTCTTCGGGGCGAAGAAGTCGCGCTGAAGCATTATGTGGATGCCATGGCGATGAATTTGCATAGTGGTTATCATAATTTACTGATCGGGCAATATAAGCATATTAAACAGGCGCATGATAAATTAAGGGCGTATCGCACACAATTTCTCCAAGTAATGGTCTAACGTAAAATTTTGCCCCGTTTTCCATGTGATGACGGGGCATTATAATTTCCCCTAAAATCACTCGCTACTGGTACTATACACGCACATCCTCTCTCTGTTATGCTGTAACTCTTGTTAGATAATCATTGCGTATACCCCTAAGGAAATTCATGTCACAAAGAATTATGCTATTCTGGTTTTTCGCGTCGTTTATCGTACTTGGCATTTGTGCGACACTGCTAGGAACAACGCTAGAAAGCCTGAGTATACGCTATGACATGCCCTTAGAAAATGCGGGCATCTTCATCACCTTACATTCAACAGGCGTGACCATCGCGCTGTTGTTCATCGGCAAATTATTTGAAGGCGGGCGCTATGCCCCCCGCTATCTGCTCTGCATCGGTCCCGTATTCACCGCCATTGGCTTATCGTTACTCGCCATCACCCCAGTCACTGAAATCGCTTATATCGCGGCGTTGTTTTTTGGTACGGGTTTTGCGGGTTTGCTCCTCGCGCCGAACATTCTTGTAGGGGTGTTGAACCCGGATGGTGCGGCGGGAAAGCTCAACGCATTGAATGTTTTTTTTGGCATCGGGGCGATCATCGGACCACAGGTTGTCAACCTCACCCTACAATTGGATGATTTCCGCCTGTCCTATATAGTCACAGCAGTTGCGGCGCTGATGCTTATTCCCGCATTTTTACAGGTGACCGTACCCAAAAGCGCATTAGCACGCGGGGGTGATCAGGGGAATGCCTCGGCTGTGGTGGTGAACTGGTGGTTATTCGTGCCGTTTATGGCGTTGTTGTTCTTCTATGTGGGTGGAGAAGTCGGCTTTGGTGCGTGGATCGCCACACAACTCACGACAGTCACCAATTTAAGTACCGATTCAGCGACAGTCGGCGTGTCGTTGTTCTGGCTTGGGCTAACCTCAGGGCGCATGTTGGCGATTGTGCTATCACGCTATCTGCGTCCGGTGCATTTGTTGATTCTCTCCGCGCTAGTATTAACCGTCGCATCCGGCGGGGTGCTGGCTTTTTCTGAGCTACAAACATCCGCCTTTATTTTCACATTTCTCGTTGGCTTTGGCTGTGGACCGGTCTTCCCGACTACCATCGCCGCCATTAGTGATAATTACCCGGAACAATTCACCACGGTTTCCGGTGTGGTGACCAGCATCGGTAATGCGGGTGCGATGCTGTTCCCGTGGGTGCAGGGGCAGGTTGGTGGCGGTGATAACGGTGGTATTGCCGTGACCTTTGCCATCGGTATCGTTATTCTGGTGATTTTAATCAACATTGAACGACAGGTACGCGCTAGTGCTCGCCGAACAGCCAGCGCGACTCCCGCTTAGTTCTGCTTAGTTTTTGTAGGCTCAAATCGTCACACCCATCACACTTGCCAAAAGCGCCATCCGCACAGGAATGCTATATCCGGCTTGCTCAAAATAGATCGCTCGCGGGTCATCATCGACAAAATCGGGGGTTTCTCCACGACGGGGAAGCGGGTGCATAATCAACAGGTCGTCTGGCGCTTTGTCCATTAATGCCTGTGTTAAGTTATAACTCCCTTGCAACTGCATATATGCCTCGACACTCTCGAAGCGCTCCTGTTGCAACCGTGTCATGTACAACACATCCAAATCCGCGATCACATCAGCTAATGCGCCGACTTGCGCGGGGTGATAGCCATAATCGCTGTCGAGACGATTCATATATGCCTCCGGTAAACGTAACGCTTCCGGCGAAATACACACTGCTTCTGCACCAAAACGTGCTAACACATCGATGAAGGAATGGACGGTTCGCCCGAACTTGAGATCACCACACAGCCCCACTTTTAATCCGTCGATGCGTCCCCGTTTTTGCAGAATGGTGAACAACGCCGCCAACCCCTGACTGGGGTGTTCGTTCGCGCCATCTCCCGCGTTGATGATCGGTACATCTGCATATCGAGTGGCGTTCGCGGGGACTCCTTCCTGTGGATGTCGTATAACGATCACATCGCCATAATGCTGTGTTACCCGCACCGTATCCGGCAAGGTTTCGCCTTTAGATACCGATGCGGCACGGGGATTATCAAAGCCGACGACCTGCCCGCCGAGCCGTAACATCGCTGTTTGAAAGCTCATGCGGGTGCGCGTGCTTGGTTCATAAAATAGATACACCATGACCTTATCCGCGCAAATATCGAGTTTGCCTTTTTTGTGCGCGTTGAGCTTGCCCGCCCGTTCCATGATGGTTTCAATCTGCGCGTTAGAAAAATTCGTAATACTGGTGAAATGCTTCCCTGTGAGGTCGTCCATCACCCGCCTTTCGGGTTAGTTATCAGTATACAGATACGGTAACGAAAATCCGCGCAAAATGCTATGCTATACTGCAAGAAATAGTGTTCTGAGGAAATGTATGGTCTCACCGATTAAACAAAAACTCACAATCCAAGATTTTTATGCGTTCATCGCTAAACCGGAACACACTACGACCATTTTTGAATTGGTCGGTGGGGAGGCTATTGAAGTGCCATCGAATCCGTATGTATCTAAAATCGCGGGTTGGATTTTGACCGCATTAAATCTGTTTTTGCGTGAGCATGATCTCGGTCATGTGACCGGCGCGGATGGCAGATATATTGTGAATGGCGATGTTTATGCGCCCGATGTCGCCTATATCAGTTATGCGCGTCAACCGGAACTCGCCAAACAGGGCTTCAACCCTAATCCACCTGATCTTGCTGTTGAGGTTATTTCTGATCCGAAAAATGCTCAGGAGCAAGCTACCTTGCGCCGTAAAATTGTGAATTATCTGAGTGCAGGAACGGTGGTCTGGGTCGTGGATGTCATCAACGAAACTGTCGAGGTTTATGATGGTATACAACAGGCACAGGTTTATGGCAGTGATGATACACTCAACGGTGGCGAGTGGTTGCCCGGTTTTGTATTAGTCATCAAGGACATTTTCCCGAAGATAAACACTTAATGCGCCCGATATTCCGATAATAAATTATGGGATGCAATGTGGCGGCGAGAGAGATAATCGGATGATCAAAGATTTAGATCAAATTGACTGGAAAAGTATGGACGCGGAAATTGTGCCTGATGTACTACGGAGTTACATTCAGGGTAAAAAGTTGGAAACCCCGACAATTAAGGCGTACGAAGCTCTGATTTTCCTTGATCATTCACAACATGACTTAATTCATAATGATTTTTACAAGGAATTTCCAGATCGAAAGGTGATCACTATACTAATACCGTTCCTTATTCAATTAGCAAGGTCGCCTGAAATCAATACTGCTGAAAAAGCCAATATACTATGGGATCTAGAATTTATTGTGGGTTGGGTGGACTCAGTAGATGAGAAACACTATACAGAACATTACAAATATGCTTTGGAATTACGTGAGATGGTATGGGAAGGGCATGACATTTATTTTGAGTTGCTTTCCAGCGAAAATGATCGCGAAAAAATACCTATTATCAATTTGTTAAGCAGATACCGTGAATATGCTGAGATCGTACTTCCTCACTTACTTCAACGCCTTCAAGTGGAAACTGACGAGTGGCAAGTTAGAATCATTTGTGCAATTTTCGATCTTTTTCTACGTAGTGGCAGGGCACGGGAGTCTGCGAAACTAATAATTCAAGATCAACTGCTATCCTTTCTCAGTAAGGATTATCAGCATGCAGTACGTGTCGCAAGTTTTCTCACATTAATTGATATTTGGAAAAGCGAAACACCATCTACTGTGATTGATGTGATGCTAGAATACTGTATGAAACAAAGTCGCGGATGGATGAGACTACCAAATTATACAATTTTCCCTGGAGAGAGCCTACTGAAACTTGGTTCGCAGAAAGGGATTGAAGTTGCTATTAAAATTATGGAACAATCTCTGAACACCGGTACAAAATTTAATGCAGTATATGCTTCATTATTGCTTGCGTTTGATCCAAATTTCGCTCCTGACGGTTTTTGTATCTATTATCCCAGTATCTCATCACCACCTTCTACACATTATACGCTTTCTACCCCTTCTTTTTCTTATTCTGCGAATGCTGATGTTCAGAACTTAACCGCAGTACAAAAACGCGTGCTCAAGGTACTTACAGAACAAGATTGGCTATGGCAATATGGTACGAGTTTTGAGAGGAAGTTTGGGCTTCCAGATAAGCGTGAAGCAATGCGGGAATTGATTTAATAGACGGTCAATTATTACTTTTTCCGATATTCAGGCAAGAGCATCGGCGAAACATCGTCTGACTGCACACCTGCTTCGGCTAATTCTTTCGCATAGTGTGTCACATGCTCAAGACTTGCCTGCTGTTGTCTGCTATTGTTCGGCTGTTGCGCCGCATGAATCCCCGCCCGCTTCCCGAACACAAAAATATCCAATAGAGAATTCGCCGCCAGACGATTACGCCCATGAATCCCGCCTGCGACCTCGCCCGCGGCATATAAGTTCGGGAGGGTGGTGCGCCCGTGAACATCAATCAAGAGACCGCCGTTTTGATAGTGTTGTGTAGGGTAAATCAGTAAGGGTGTCTGCCAGATGTCGATGTTTTGCTTGAGAAAGCGCTTATGCAAACCCTGTAATTTCCAGCGATCATCTTCGCGGATGGTGACGGTATCCAACC
>DAOTXB010000863.1:0-1647 GCA_034435575.1 Anaerolineae bacterium | reverse complement strand
ACAAAACCCTATCATTTTTTGACAACTCCTTGCGATAGTGAACGACACCATCATGGTATTATTGAAAAGTATAAGCCCTCATAGGCATTGACTATTTATTGATAAGGTCATGCGATGCGTAAATTAGCCAGAAAACTACTACAGATATTGGATGGCACACCTGCTGTCTATGGCAAAAAGCAGCGTGGACAGAGCATCGTCGAGATGACCGTCATCACCCCGCTACTCATTATCTTGATTGCAGGTGTAGTGGAAATCGGATGGCTGGCGGAAAGATACCTCACGTTGCAAGAGGTGACTCGTCAGGGTGCCCGACGCGGTACGGTGTTGACGGGCGAGTTTGGCCCGATGGCATGGGAGGAAAACACCCTTCTTTCACCAGTTTCAATTCTTCCGGCAAGTATGACGGGCGGCGTAACAATTGACCCCGCTTCCAGTGATCCCTCGTATGTTGCAAGCGGGTTGTTTACAGACCGCGAATACTACCGCGAGGAGATTCGTAACGAGAATAATTGTCTGGGCGGCGCGCTGCTTGCTCCCTATAATCAGGGGTTCTATTTTACAATCATATGCCGGATGCTCGAATCAATGCAGCCTCTTGAGATTCGTGATAATGGGGCTGATGATATTGTGATTTCGGTATTTGCTGTGCAAACGGTCAATAACGGCACCTATGATGTCACGGATCCTTCATCTGGTGATTATGACTTTAGCCCCTCAAATTATACGCCGCAGGTGGGTAAGGACAATTACTTACCGGGGTATATCCCAATTGTGGTGGGGCGTTACCCGTCAAATGCCAATGAATGCAACATGCTTCTGAATGGTTCGCGCAATGATGGGTTAGAGCGTGATCCATTTGACTACATTGAAGACGGGACATCACAGCCAAAGCAGCGCAACCTCATTATCGATAGCTCAACCGTAACTGTTAATCTAGAGTTGCCGGGTTTTGACAGCGTTGATGAACGGCAGCGTGGTTGGTCGCTGACAGGTCAACATCGGGTCGAGACAGTTGAAATAGGCGGTACGGCTGTAGCGCTTGACTGCTGGGGGTCGGAATGGACCGTCTACGATGTGCAAGAACTTATGCAAGTGCCCGGTTTCCAGATGACGCCGCTTGAAGTCAGTGAAGAGCGTACAACGGGGTTGGGTGGCGCTAATTTCGGTAAAGAGGAAGACGGTCTTACTGATGAAGACCTTGGTCGTTATCTGCCCAATCAGGGCTTGATTCTGGTTGAAATCTATTGGGAGCATGATCTATTTCTTGATCTGCCGGTGTTCTCCCCGGTGTTAGAGGCGCTCGGTGACGATCAGACTACGCTGCATGTGTGGTCTGCATTCCCGGTGCCTGCTGCTGAACCCAATATTCAGTTCCACCCGCCAGAAGACTAGGATGGTGTATAAATGAAGAAGTCGTATTTGCAGCGCCTGTTATTGCGCGGGCAGACTGGACAGGCCGTCGTTATTCTGGCGTTTGGTTTTGTCGCGCTGATCGGATTTGTCGGCATCACTGTTGATGTGTCGCTGCTGTTTGTGCGTTTTAGCACGCTGCGGCGTGCGGTCGATAGTGCGACAATTGCGGCGGCAGGGCAGATGCGCCAGGATCGCAACCTCGGTGAGGTTCAGATGGCGGCGCTACAGTTT
>DAOTXB010000862.1:0-4381 GCA_034435575.1 Anaerolineae bacterium | reverse complement strand
ATTGCACCTCGTCGGGTTGGAGCATTTAGGGGAGCGTTATCCCCATGAGCTTTCCGGTGGGCAACAACAGCGCGTTGCACTTGCCCGCGCCCTCGCGCCTAATCCAGCAGTGATTTTGCTTGATGAGCCGTTCTCTAACCTTGATGCCGCGCTCCGTAAGCAAATGCGCGAAGATGTCCATAAGATCATCAAAAATGCGGGGGCAACCGCAGTATTTGTCACCCATGATCAGGAAGAAGCCCTGAGCATTGCTGACCGAATCGCGGTGATGTACGGCGGGAAAGTGTTACAAATCGGCTCCCCGCGTGAGGTCTATTTACGTCCAACAGATCGCACGGTGGCGGCATTTTTGGGAGATGTGAATTTTGTACCAGCACATGCCGACGGCAACACGGCGCGCACCATTCTGGGCGATTTATCCTTAACTACCCCGGCTAGTGGTCCCGTGACCGTCATCCTACGCCCTGAAATGCTGACACTTTCGCCTAGTGAGGCTGATTCCGCAACCGGCACGGTGGATCAAGTGCGCTATTATGGACACTATCAGATGATTTATGTGCGCTTACGCAAGGATACAGATCGTTTTTTGCGGGTGCGTAAACACGGTATTGAAGTCTTTGCTGTAGGCGACACTGTCACCGTTCACCCACCAGAGAGTGTGGTTGTGTTGCCGGAATTAGCCGAACTTGAGCGTGATTAATCGCCAGTATGTATCATGCGCTGAACAGATTAGTCTAGGAATGCTGAGGGTGAATGGCTGTAGGCAAGCTCACGCCCATACGGTACACTCATAGCGTGTAATAAATCGACGTGTGAGGGTGTCTAATAAGTAGGATTGTCGTTATTACATCCCCCACGATAGATCAACGTTATGAGCCATCTTTTTAACAATTGGCTGGCTTAAATAAACTAAATAAGGAGTAAACCCTTTATGGCACAGGAATATGATGTTGTTGTCGTTGGCGCAGGTCCCGGTGGGTATGTCGCCGCCATCCGCGCCGCACAACTCGGCTTAAAAGTCGCAATTATCGAAAAGCAATATTGGGGTGGCGTGTGTTTGAACATCGGGTGTATTCCCTCCAAAGCCCTGCTTCGGAACGCAGAACTTGCCCATATCGTCCACACTCAGGCGGATGAATTCGGTATTCAGATCGAAGGCAGTGTGAAATTTGATTATGGCGCGGCGTTTAATCGTAGCCGTCAGGTGAGCGACCGTTTGACCAAAGGCGTGCGCTTCTTGATGAAAAAGAACAAGATTGATAGCTATGATGCGTGGGCAACCTTTAAAGATGCCCAGACTATCACCCTCGCGCTGAATGACGGTGGAGAAGAAACCCTGAGCTTTAAACATGCCATCATCGCAACCGGCGCGACCACCCGTCTCATTCCCGGCACTGAACTCAGCGAGAACGTGGTCACCTATGAAGAACAGATCATGGAAGACAATGTGCCGGAGAGCATCATCATCGCCGGTGCGGGCGCAATCGGCATGGAATTCGCTTACATTCATCACAACTATGGTGTAGACGTGACTGTGGTCGAATTTATGGATCGTGTGTTGCCGTTGGAAGACGAAGAAGTTTCCAAAGAATTACGCAAAGCCTATAAAAAGTTGGGCGTAAACGTCATGCTCAGTACCCGTGTCGAGGGTATTGACGATCAGGGTGATAAGGTGGTGGTGACCGTCACCGATAAAGATGGCAATGAGCAAAAACTTGAAGCCGAACGCGTCATGCAAGCCATCGGTTTTGCCCCGCGTACCGAAGGATATGGTTTGGAGAACACAGGCGTAAAATTGACGGATCGTGGCGCGATTGACATCAACGGCAAGATGCAGACTAGCGTCCCGCATATTTATGCGATTGGCGATGTGACCTCCAAGTTGATGCTGGCACACGTCGCGGAGACGATGGGTATTGTCGCGGCGGAGGCTATCGCCGGTGAACCCACACAGGAACTCGATTTCCGCATGATGCCCCGTGCCACCTATTGCCAGCCACAGGTCGCCAGCTTTGGTTATACCGAAAAAGAAGCCCGCGAAGCTGGTTACGACATCAACGTAGCCAAGTTCCCATTCCAGGCGAACGGGAAATCACTTGGACTGGGCGAGACTGCCGGATTTGTCAAGCTCATCAGCGATAAGCAATATGGTGAGATGCTCGGCGCACACTTGATCGGTCCAGATGTGACTGAACTGTTGCCGGAACTCACACTTGCCCGTAGCGCGGAACTCACACCGGACGAAATCGCCCGCAACGTCCACGCACACCCGACCCTGAGCGAAGCCATCAAAGAGGCGGCGCATGGGCTGGAAGGGCACATGATTAACTTCTAAGGTTGATTATGTGTTGACGGCTATCGACGCGTACGAAAATCGAAATCCCCTTACCAAGCGGTAGGGGGATTTTTGTATTTATAAAATTGATCTTTGTGATATTGAGCAATGTGGACGTTAGTATACACGCGCTGGCCGGGCGGATTTTGCTACTAAGGCTTGTTTGCGTGGATGAATTTCGCCGGTTTCCACATAGTAGTTCAGTTCTTCGGTGGCGTTGTCTAGCAGGCGGGTCAATTGCATCTTCATGGGAATTGCCATGAGGCTCGCGATCACAGGCAGTAGCATCATGTTCCCCTGAAAGGTCACGTCGGTAATGGCACGGATAACCCATGAATTATGCGCTTGCTTGACGAAAAAAGGCAATCCTGTCGCTTCATAGGTGAAGGTCTTGCCCGCTTCATCATAGGCGACAAAGGTGTCTTGAATTTGACCAATGCCCGGTACATCACACACACGCCCACTCACCGATTTTTGCGAAGTCATGCGCGAAGACTGCCCACACTTGATCTGCGGGGGGCATTGATGGTCAGTTGGCTTGCAATCTTCATGAGAAGCACTCCTAGCTATAGGATTCGAGGGTTAACCGAGCACAATGTTGGATTGGTTGGTCTTTTCCAGCTGAACGGAGTCTCGAGATGTTGCATACGACAGGGGGTGATATGGTAAAATCACGGGCGTAAATCGAATCACTATTAGATTTTTGGAGACTTATTGTGATTGATAAAAGTGCGCTGTATTGTGTGGTGGGCGCGGGGTCATCGGGCATTGCGGCAGGCAAGGCGCTGAAACAGTATGGTATCCCGTTTGAGATCATTGAACGTGAGGACGACATTGGCGGGAACTGGTATTTTGGTCGTCCGAACAGCAGTGTTTATAAATCTACACATCTCATTTCATCCAAAAGCATGACCGAATATACCGATTATCCAATGCCGGAGGATTATCCAGATTACCCGTCGCATGAGCAGGTGTGCGCCTATTTACGTGATTATGCGCGTCATTTTGGTTTGTACGAGCACATCGAATTCAACACGTCTGTTGATGAAATTGTGCGTGCAGAAAGCGGTGAATGGGATGTCACGTTGGATAATGGTGAAACACGGCGTTATGGTGGGTTGATTATCGCCAATGGGCATAACTGGGACCCGAAATACCCAGAATTCCCCGGTGAGTTCCATGGTGAGATTGTGCATAGTGCCAATTACAAAACGCCGGACAGCATGCACGGTAAGCGAGTGTTGGTGGTTGGTGCGGGCAACTCCGGTTGTGATATTGTGGTGGAGGCGGCGCAAAATGCGGATAAAGCCTTCCATAGCACCCGTCGCGGGTATCATTATGTGCCGAAATATGCCTTTGGTAAACCCGCTGATGTCATCAACGAATTACCGCTTAAGCTCGGTTTTCCCGTGTGGTTACGGCGCTTTATCAATGGGTTGATCCTCAAAGTACTGGTTGGTGATCTCCGTCGTTATGGTCTGCGTAAACCGGATCATAAATTATTAGAAACCCACCCCATCATCAATCAACATCTTACATACTACATGGGTCACGGCATGATTACGCCGAAAGATGACATTGCGGAATTATGTGGGGATAGTGTCCGGTTCAAAGATGGCTCCACAGAGCAGATTGATTTGATTATATACGCGACGGGTTATAACATCCGTTTTCCGTTCATTGACGTGAAATATCTTGATTGGGATGGCAAACGTCCCGATCTTTACATCAATGCTTTTCATCGCACGCATGATAATTTGTTCGTGGTCGGGTTAGTTCAGCCGGATAGTGGACAATTCTGGATTGCGGATTTGCAGTCACAATTGGTCGCTAAGTTCATCAAAGCACAGGCGCTCAATTTACCCACTGTAGCTGAATTTAAGCAGATCAAAGCCACAGAACGCCCTGACTTAAGCGGTGGGATCGAATACCTTGAATCCACCCGGCATTATGTGGAAATTGAACATCATAGTTATCGACAACGCCTAAAGCGTCACTTGCAGTTGTTCGACGCAGTGCCAGAAGGTGGCGGGGTACGGGTTTAGC
>DAOTXB010000861.1:0-12582 GCA_034435575.1 Anaerolineae bacterium | reverse complement strand
ATATTCCTCACGGTTGACCTCGCCGATACACGGTGCATTGCATAAGCCAATATCCCAGAACTAGCAGGCGCGTTCGTCCTTGCCATCAATGTCACGGTCACAGGTTAAATACGGGAAGGCTTTGCGGAGGACACGGAGGGTATTTTGTACCGCCCACATTGCGGCGTAGGGACCAAAGTAACGACTGCCATCCTTCGCAATCCGGCGGGTGGTTTCCACCTTCGGGAAGTCATCACCCCAGGAAATACGGATATAGGGATAGCGTTTATCGTCCTTGAGCAAGATGTTATAGCGTGGTTTGTGCTTTTTAATCAGCGTTTCTTCAAGGATGAGTGCCTGAACTTCAGTTTCGGTCACGATGATGTCAATATCGTCAACGCGATTCCGCATTTGCACCGTTTTGGAATCCTGTGGACCGGAATCGGTGAAGTAGCTCCGCACACGCTGACGCAGGCGTTTGGCTTTGCCGATGTAGATGATCTTGCCGGAATCATCTTTCATGATGTAGCAACCGGGCTTTAGCGGCAGGCTTTTAAGAATATTTTCGATATGTTCTGGAGTCTCGAAAGGCATAATTCAGTTACTGGTTTCTAGTCTTTAGTTAATTGGTCGTTGTTGACGATTGTGTTGTCTTAAGTGAATAATATCGCCCGTATGTTCTAGCGATAGGGGTAGATTGTAACTCGGTTTGCCTATGGTTGCGATAGTCTTTATAAGAAAGTCCCGCCCAAATGTGAGCGGGATTATTTATCTAGCGGTTACGATTTTATTCTGTATCAACGTCACGGGTGTATTGTGAGAAAAAGTCCCAGATGACCTGACCAGCGTGGATGTCTGTATTGACCTGCCCAGCGATGCCCTCACCGATGACCCCCGGTACACCGGGCCAATTGTGCCCGCCACCTTCAATCATGTAGAAGATCGTCTTACCCCCTTCTGCACAATCTTGAAAGTCGACGATATTTACTATGGTGTTGGTTTCACCGTTAGACTCAAGTTGGGTGATTTCTGGCGCGTTTGCATCACACCCATTGTGTAATGCCCAAGTGCCAACTGCGGTGACGACGGGCGAGGTATAGAAGACCATCTGACCACCTGGACCGGCGCGTTGTGAGCCTTCCCACGGGATGCTGACATCCTCAGTGCCGTGCATGAGCATAATGGGTAATGTGCCTGTTTCCTGTTCAATGCAGAGTGTCTCTAAACCGGGGAACAACGTGGCACCGACGGGCGCAAACGCCGCAAATGCGTCAGATGCCTCACAAGCGACGCGTTGTGTCATAAAGCCACCGTTAGAGAAGCCAGTGAGGTATAAACGTGATTGATCGACGTTTAACCCCTGAGAAATATCTGCCACCATGTCAATTAAAAATTGTGTGTCGTCACGTTCGATGAAGCTGACAAAAATGGGAACACCGCGCACATAATTCCATTCACCTCCCTGATTAGGTGGCATACTATCGTTCATACCATCAGGATAAACCGCAATGAAGCCGTTTTCTTCTGCGATACGATTCATATCGGTGATGAGTGCCATGCCGACACCTGTGCCGGGGCGACCATGAAGCAGAACAACCAACGGCATAGGGACTGCTGGATCATAGCTGGTGGGAACGTAGGTGCGCCATGTGCGAGAGATGATCTCCTCCGCATCAAATTCTGGCAGGATGACCCATTCCTGTCCGGTAATGAAATTGGCGATGATTTCGGTGGCATCAACGCCTGCTTGATTCAAGTTGAAGTCACCGTTTCGCATCCAGTTGTGTCCCGCTTCATCGACCAGATAAAGGGCGGTGGTTGTCTCGTCAAAACAGGGCGCGACGATAATACTGGCGAGGTCTTCTTCCACGATTTGAACTTCTTCAGGATTGCACCCGTTCCATTGTGCCCACCAGTTGACCGTGTCTTGTAAGCTGAGAACGGTGTAATCGCCACGATCATCACCAGTGGGGACGATTCGACCTGGCACAGGGTACGTTACACTGTCCGACCCGTGAATAAATAGGGCATTGACGGCGGCGGGTTCGTTTTCCTCGCATTGATCGAGATGGTAATCCCACATCGATGCACCGGTGGAGATAAATCCTGCGATGCGATCCGGATATTCGCATGCCATTCTGAGCGCCATTAACCCGCCATTATCCGCGCCTGTCAGGTAAACTTGGTCTGGGTCGATGTTGTATGTGGTGGTAAGTTCGTCCATGAGGGCTAGCAAAAATCCAAGATCATCTTTTTCGCCTTCGTCCGGTCCGAGGAGGGCTTCTCCACGCCCGTCTTCAAAAAAGTGACCAATGGCATTGGGATACGCCACTGCAAAGCCATAATTGTCGCCAGCTTCGCTTAAGCCAGTAGCGGCTTCCATCGCTAAACCGGATGATGCGAATCGGTGTAATGCGATAATGAGGGGCAATGGGTCGCCGTCGTCGATGGTTGCGGGTAGGTGCAGGCGATAGGTGCGTTCGACACCATCATGGGTAAGTATGGTGAGTGCAGTGAAGTCACCGACTGATGCGGTGGTGTCATCCTGTGCCGATACCGATGAGGTGAGCGTCAATAGTAGAACAAGAATCAGAAGAAACAATCGTTTTGATGTGAATTTTAGTCGTCGCATATTTAATTTTCCTAGCTTCGTGAATATGCCAAGAGTATATTGCAATGTCCGAATCTAGTTGATTATTTAATTTATTTACAACGAAAGTCACGGTAAATTTGTCGCCGTCGTCGCGCTATAATCGTGTGGGATTTCTAATATGGTGTGTGGGATAGTATGGTATAATTACATCAATTGTAGGGTGGGATGAGATTAACTTTTTCTGTATTGTTTGACGTAAAATTATCGATCCCTTACGTCGTACAATCTGGTCACTTTCTCTGCACATTTTCACTCGCACAATGCGTTTTCCAGTATATTTACGTGATTATGCAAATTTGGATGGAGACGTTTGATCGTCCGTATGAAGATATTTACTGAATTACGGCAACCTGAAGACTGGCATGACGTTTTGGGCACGCTGACACTCCCGGATACGCTATTGAAGCTGAGTTTATGACCACCACGCCACATATCCCTGTATTGCTTGATGACATTTTAGAAGCGCTGTTGCCGGATGGACGGGCAGGACGCATTATTGACGGTACGCTGGGCGCAGGTGGACATTCTGCTGAATTATTAGCGCATGGTGCCGAGAGTTTGCTTGGCTTAGACCGTGACCCGCAAGCTCTGGCGATTGCGCGTGAGCGTCTGCAATCATTTGGTGAACGGGCACAGATACTACATTGTAGTTACGAAGCGATGCGGACGGTGGCTGAGTCTATTGGCTGGGCGGACGGTGTGGATGGTATTTTGCTCGATCTCGGCGTGTCGTCGATGCAGTTTGATACACCTGAACGCGGGTTTGCTTTTATGTTTGATGCACCCCTTGATATGCGTTTTGACCCGACGGGTGAGCAAATACGGGCATCCGAGATTGTAAACACGTATGAGGCGGACGAACTGAGCCAAATTTTCTTCAAATATGGTGAAGAACGGTATAGTCGCCGGATTGCACGAGCGATCATCAAGGCGCGTCCATTGCATACTACACAGCAGTTAGCCGATGTGGTGAAAGAGGCTATTCCGCGCAATAAACGTGAGAAAATTCATCCGGCAACCCGTATATTTCAGGCATTACGAATTGCGGTGAATGATGAACTGGGTACGATTGAGCGCACTTTACCAGTGGCGATTGATTTATTGCGTTCAGGTGGTCGGCTGGCGGTCATTAGCTTTCATAGTCTGGAAGATCGCATTGTGAAGCATCACTTCAAAGATGCGGCGACTGAGATTATCTCTCCACCCGGCATGGTTCTGGAGGAGAAAGTGGCGACGGTCAAGGTATTGACACGTAAGCCGATTGTGGCGGATGAAAATGAAATCGCGCAGAATCCACGAAGCCGAAGCGCGAAATTGCGTGTGGTGGAGAAACTATAACGTTATGCAAGTGATTTATCGAAGGGTATTATGGCACAATCAGATAATTGGTTAGAACATGCTTTCCGGCGGACAGGCTGGCGACCAGAACGGCAGGTGGTGGCACTGGCGGCGTTGGGTTTTGCCATTGCGTTGATTCTGGGCGCATTGTATCTGTCTCAGGTTGCACGAGAAGCGACGACCAATCGCCGTTTGACAGCATTGCTGGAAGCGCGTGATGATCTGGAACGAATTAATGAGCAACTGCGGGCGGAGATCGCCGGTTTGCAGAGTGTGCCCGCCCTGCGTGCTCGCGCACAGGAATTGGGATTTGTTGAGGCAGGACGCGGAAGTATCGAATACCTGTCGGTAGAAGGGTATAATCCCCCTCGTCCTGATACGGTCATCGAGGTTGAGCAGGTCGATGTGCCGGAAGAAGCGGTTGAAGACGTGGTATATGATGAGCGTTTTACCGATTGGTTGGGCGATCAACTGGAACAGATACGCGATGGGATCAATGATCTTATTGGCGGAGGTGAATAGATGGCGACACAAACACAGGGGACTATTCAACAGGATATGCTCCGGCGACGGATGCCATTATTGACTGTGGGCATCGCGGTGATATGCCTCGGATTAATTTTGCGGGTGATCTGGTTGCAATTCCCACAGGATCAGCGCGTGGCACGGGAATTTGCGGCACAGCGTGAAGCATCGTCCGGGCGTACCGAGCGTGTCGAGTCCGAGCGTGGGGTGATTTATGACAGCAACGGGAACCGTTTAGCGGTCAATTCCTTGCAATATCGTGTTGGCGTATATCCACCGTTTGTCTCTGATGCGCGCGATTTATCCAATCGATTGGCGACGATCCTTAACCGTGATCCGTTGGAATTATTCAATTTGATGTCGAGTGATG
This sequence comes from Anaerolineae bacterium, assembly GCA_034435575.1. GTDB lineage: Bacteria > Chloroflexota > Anaerolineae > Aggregatilineales > Phototrophicaceae > JAVJSU01. The sequence continues at coordinate 7,717 of DAOTXB010000861.1, read as the reverse complement.
CACCGTACCAATTTATTGATGTGGTTGACCCGGATACATGGCAGGCGATTAATGAGATAGATAGTTTTGCGATTGATGCGGAACGTGTGTATCGACGGGCGTACCCACAGGGGGCATTGGCATCACATTTGCTCGGGTTTGTGGCAGGTACGGGTGAAGATGCGCGGGGATACAACGGCGTTGAGGGTCAGCGGAATGATATTTTATCTGGTCGGATACAAGATCAGGAGGTAAGCACGATTCCGTTTGGTTTGCCCGAAGACTTCGCCGAGTTAAGCGGCGGTGCGGATCTGGTGCTGACGATTGACCGCGATGTGCAATTTTTGATTGAAACAGAACTTCAGCTCGCGATTGATTCTACGGGGTCATCCGGTGGCACAATCATTGTGATGGACCCACGGACGGGCGACATCCTCGGCATGGCGAGTTACCCGACATTCGATCCGAACTTTTATGCGGATGTTGACGATGAACGTGTATATAACAATCCCGCAGTGAGCGCGGTTTTTGAGCCGGGGTCAATCTTTAAAGTGTTGACGGTGGCGGCGGCGTTAGAAATGGGTACAGTAACCCCGAACTGGACATACTTTGATGAGGGGCGTATTGAATTTGGCGGTAGTGTGATCCAGAATTGGGATCGTAACGCATATGGCGCGACGGATTTGACAAGCGTACTGGTGCAATCGCTCAATGTGGGTACGGCGACAATTAGCCGTCAGATGGGCACGGGAACTTTTTATCCGATGATGGAGCAATTCGGCATCGGGCGATTAACTCTGGTCGATTTGCAGGGTGAGGTCGAGGGGAATCTGCGTATTCCGGGTGATGAACTGTGGAGCGAGAGCGATCTGTTGACCAATAGCTTTGGTCAGGGCGTTTCTGTCACACCGTTGCAGATGCTGACTGCGGTCAACGCGATTGCCAATGATGGTTTGATGATGCAACCGCGCATTATTCATCAGATCATTGATGGTGAGGACATCGCCAATGCGACGACAGCGGTACTGGGTAGCCCGATTTCGCCACAAACGGCTAATACGGTGACTGATATGATGGTCTTGGCGGTGAGTCAGGGACTGGACGAAGCGGCGCAGTTGCCGGGGTATACGGTAGCAGGTAAGACGGGCACGGCGGAAATACCTGATGTGCTTGGTTACCGTGATGATGCGTGGATTATGTCCTTTGTGGGGTTTTTGCCCGCCGATGACCCACAGTTGAGCATCTTAATTAAGCTGGATGAGCCGGATGAAAGCAGTGGTCGCTGGGCGAGTCAGGTCGCCGCACCGGTGTTCCGTCGTCTGGCGGAGCGTCTGGTGATTTTGCTCGAAATTCCGCCGGATGATGTGCGTCTTAATTTACAGGCATCTGCTGGGCAGTAACGTTAAGGATTGTGGTATGAGTGATACGCAAAGCTATCAGCTGGCACAGATCAATATCGCGCATCTGGTTGCCCCGGTAGATGATCCGAAAGTGGCCGATTTTATGAATGCACTGGATGAGATCAACGCATTGGCGGAACGATCTGACGGGTTTATCTGGCGGTTGGTCGGTGATGATGGGAACGCGACGGATATACGCATCAGTGATGATCCACAATTGTTGGTGAATATGTCTGTCTGGCGAGACATCAACAGCCTGTATCAGTATGTGTATAAGAGCGATCATCATGACTTTTTTCGTCGTCGGCGGGAGTGGTTTACCCGATGGGAGAAGCCGTCGCCGGTTTTGTGGTGGATACCCGCAGGGCATCACCCGACGTTGCAAGAAGCGATGAAACGAGTAGATCACATGGCAGAACATGGCGCGACTGCGTTTGCGTTTGATTTCAAAACACGTTTTATGCCAGAAACATCGTAAACTAATTGATACGAAACCATTAGATTGAGGTTTTTATGGAAGGTGGCTTATCGTTTGCGCTTGCCGCCGGGATGATTACGTTCATCCTTGGTGTTATCTGGGGCGAACCCTTCGTTGAAATTCTGCGCCGTCTAAAAATCGGCAAAAAGATTCAAGCCGAGTTGAGCGAATCGCATCAGAAAAAAGTGGGGACACCGACGATGGGCGGTATTTTGATCGTCTTGCCGGTGATTGGCATCATGATTGCGTTGAACGTCGCTAATGTGGTGCAATTTGGCAGTGGTTTGAGTACATTTTTACCCCTGTTTGTGCTCTTCGGATTTGCAATTCTAGGTATGATCGACGATTGGGAAGGTATTCGTAGATCGAACCGTCCAGTGGGCACAGGTATTTCCGCGCGGACGAAGTTCATGGCACAGGTGTTGCTGGCGGGGGCGGCGGCGGTCTTTATCTCCATATTTGATGGTGGGTTTCAGTATGCGAATGAGGTGATTATCCCGCTCCTCGGTGTGACATTGCAGATTTCGCCGATCTTGTTCATCCCAATCACGATATTCTTTATCATCGGCACCTCAAATGCGATCAACCTGACCGATGGCATGGATGGGCTGGCGGGGATTATTACGGCGAGTGCGTTCGCGGCATATGGTGTAATTGCGTTTTTGCAGGGGCAAATTTTTCTAGTGCAATTGTGCTTTGTGATGGTGGGGGCGTGCTTTGCATTTTTGTGGTACAACGCACATCCGGCACAGTTATTCATGGGCGATACAGGATCGTTGGCGCTCGGCGCAACGCTGGGTGTGGTGGCGATTATGACCGGACAGTGGTTGTTGTTACCGATTATCGCGATTGTGCCGGTTGCGGAGACAGTTTCGGTAATTTTACAGGTGGCTTCTGCAAAATATACCCGACGTTATCTGGGCGAAGATCGGCGTATCTTCCGACAGGCACCTTTACACCTGCATTTTGAGCTTGGCGGGTGGAGCGAAACGCAAATTGTACAACGCTTCTGGCTGGTCGGCATTTTGAGCGCAATGGTCGGTGTAGCGCTGGCGTTACTATAAGGGATATTCACCTATGTTTATGACTCCGGGTAACGACATTTTAACCGGTCGGCAGGTGCTGATCGTTGGCTTTGGCAGACAAGGGCAAGCGCTGGCGCGCTGGTTACCGATGATTGGCGCACAGTGCATTGTCACAGATATGCGTGATCCGCAATCGCTTGGTGTTGATCTGCAAGATTTCCCGCGTGTGCGCTTCGTGCTAGGGGATCATCCGTTGCGATTATTGGATAACACCGACATGGTGTGTATATCCGGCGGTGTGCCACTGGATTCACCCTTAGTGCTGGAGGCGATCAAGCGCAATATCACCGTGACCAATGATGCACAGTTATTTGTTGAGCGTGTTGCCGCGCCGGTGATTGGTATTACGGGGAGTGCGGGCAAGACTACGACTACGACGCTTGTCGGCAGTATTCTTAAGCGGGCGGGAATGACGACGTGGATTGGCGGGAATATTGGGAATGTTTTGCTCGATGTGATGGTGGGCATACAATCGTCGCATCATGTGGTGATGGAGCTTTCTAGCTTTCAGTTGGAATTGACAATCACTAGTCCGCATATTGCGACGGTGTTGAACGTTACGCCCAATCATCTTGATCGGCATGGCACGATGGAGAATTACCTACGGGCGAAATCGCACATTGTTGCGTTCCAGAATAAGAATGACATTGCGATTCTAGGGCGTGATGACCCCGGTAGTCGCTCGCTTGAAACGCTGGTGAAGGGTGACCTCGCGTGGTTTAGTCGCCGTGATATGGTGCCGGATGGCGCGTTCATGGTCGGTAGTCGGCTGGTAGTGACAGGGGTTTCTAGCCCTGATGGTGCGCCACATATCATTTGTGATGAGGATGATATTCCGTTGCGGGGCGAGCATAATGTATACAACGTGCTTGCCGCGATTGCTACGGCGGGGGCGGCGGGTGTTGCGCCGGATGTGATGACCGCGGCGATCAAGGATTTTAAGCCGGTACCACATCGTCTGGAAACGGTGCGTGAGCTTGATGGTGTGACCTATGTTAATGACAGCATTGCCACCGCACCGGAACGAGTATTGGCGGCGTTGCGGAGTTATGATGAACCGCTGGTGTTGCTAGCGGGTGGCGCAGATAAAAAGTTACCATGGGCTGAGATGATCGCGCTGGCGTTGAGTAAATGTCGTCATATTGTTGCGTTTGGGCGTGATGGTGATATTGTGGTCGATACAATCCGCAAACTTACGGGCACGATTGACGATGTGACACGCGTAGACACGCTTGAGGAAGCCGTTGCAGAAGCGCTGAAGGTCGCGCAATCTGGGGATATTGTGTTGTTGTCTCCCGGTGGAACGAGTTACGATGCCTACTCAGACTTTGCTGAACGCGGGGAGCACTTTCGCCAACTGGTGATGGGGCTATAATGGAGTTAGTTGTTAGTTGAAAAACAAAAGAGATTTAGCATATGACCGAACAACCGATGGAACGCCCGCAATTTATTGACGATGTGCCACCGATTCCGCGTTCGATACGTGGAACACCACGCAATGTACCGCGTGTACCACCGAAGGCGCAACCCACCGAGCGCAAGCTCAGTTATTTTGCAAGTCTTGATAAATCCATGCTGGTGATTATCGGTATGTTGTTGGCGCTGGGTTTGATGATGGTGTATAGCACCACCTTTTTCTGGAGTGATAGTGAATGGCAGACGGATACCGTTTTGCTGATGCGTCACTCGCAAAATCTAGGGATTGGTCTGGTGGCGATGCTCATGTTTATGACGCTGAATTATCGCGTATTGCGCCGGATGGCGGTCATCATCATGCTAATGGCGGTCAGCTTCTTGATTGCAGTCTTGATCTTCGGGGATGATACATTCGGGGCGCGTCGTGCGTTGATTAACGGGCGCTTTCAACCCGGTGAATTTTCTGAATTGGCGATCATCATTTATATGTCGGCGTGGCTCGGCTCGAAGAATATGCGTATCCGTAGTTTGACCTATGGCTTTTTACCATTTGCGGTATTGGTGGGGATTGTGGGGGCATTGGTGATTGCTCAACCTGACTTGAGTACCGCCGTAGTCATCTTCATCGTGTCCGGCTTGATGTTCTTCCTTGCGGGTGCGGATATGCGCCAAATCGGGTTATCCATCGCCGCGATTGCGATGCTGGTTGTGGTGGCGATGAGCGCGGATTTACTCCCGAATTATGCGGTGGAACGTATTGAAAGTTACACGGCAGGTGTGCGCGATTTGACACAGACCAGTTATCATACGCAACAGGGCTTGATCGCTATTTCGTATGGCGGTTGGACAGGCGTTGGGTTGGGCGCGGGAGAAGCGAAATTCAACAATACATTGCCAGCACCGCATACAGATAGTATTTTCGCAGTCATTGGTGAGGAATTGGGGGTGTTGGGCGCGTTTGCGGTGTTGATGTTATATCTTATGTTTGTGGTGCGCGGATTCCAGATTTCGCGCAATTCACCGGATGCGTTCGGGGCATTGATGGCGGCGGGCGTGACATTATGGGTGGCGACGAAAGCCATGCTCAATATTGCGGTTATGACCGCATTATTGCCACCGACAGGATTGCCTTTACCCTTTATTAGCTATGGCGGGTCGTCGTTGGTGGTGTTGCTGGCTGGTGTGGGTATGTTGCTCAGTGTACATCGATTCTCGATGATCCAAAAACATTCAACAGAACGGAGAGAAGTCGTTGCGCGTATTGATCGCGGCAGGAGGGACGGGCGGACACGTGTACCCCGCGCTCGCCGTAGCCGAAGCACTCCAACATCAAACGGCTGACGTTCAGTTAACCTTCGTGGGGACAGTTGGCGGGTTTGAGCGTCCACTTGTAGAAAAATCTGGCGTGACATTTGTCTCTCATGATGAGGTGCAAGCCGGTCCAATTCATGGTGTGAATCCGATACGGATGTTGACGAGTGGAGCGAAGCTGATTGTGGGGACGATGCAAGCCTTTGGTCTATTACGTCGCCATAAACCGCAGGTAATTTTGTCTACGGGTGGTTGGGTGAGTTTGCCCGTTGCGCTGGCGGGGCGTTTGCTTGGCATCCCGATGCTGATCTTCCTGCCAGATATTGAGCCTGGATTGACGATTAAGACCCTGCGACTATTCGCCAAAAAAGTGGCGCTGACGGTTTCTGAATCTGCCCAGTATTTTCGTGAGGGGCAAACGGTGGTTACTGGCTACCCATTAAGGCGTTCGATGTTGCAGGCGGCGGAAGACACCCATAATCGTGAGTCAGCGCAATTTCAACAGGCACTTGACCACTTCGGCTTAGATACATCGCGTAAGACCCTGCTGGTCTTTGGTGGTAGCCGGGGCGCACGAGCGATTAATATTGGCGTAGTGGAGATTTTGCCACAATTGCTTGAGGCTGGCATACAGATCATTCATGTGACAGGGACACTGGACGCAGAACGCACCCGTGAGCAAGTGGCGGCGCATGGCAATTTGCCACAGAGCGCTCATTATCATGCCTATGAATATCTGCACGATGATATGGCGTTGTCGATGGCGGTAGCAGATTTGGTGGTGTGTCGGGCAGGTGCGAGCACGTTGGCGGAGTTTCCATTATTTGGTTTACCGCCGATTTTGATCCCGCTGGCATATAGCTGGCGCTATCAACAGATTAATGCGGATTATTTAGCAAAACGTGGGGCGGCGATTCATTTGCCAGAAGAAGAGATGCCCTTGCGTTTATTTGATACAATTCACACTTTGCTACAATCGGATGCACAGTTAGACTCAATGAGAGCACAAGCCCGTTCATTAGCGCGTCCTGATGGTGCGATGAACGTCGCACAGGCATTACGGCAATTAACGGGTTAACCATCGCGGCGCTACCGGTAGGATAAAACATATGATTCAATTAACAACCTTACTGTTTGGCATGTCGCTGATTTTCGGCTATGTCGGCTTTACACGCGGGTGGAACAAAGAGGTCATTTCTACAGCGGGCATTGTGTTAGCATTGTTTGCGTTGTTTGAATTTGACGATCTGTTGACGAGCCTATTCATTAATATTCGCCCTGACCATGCATTTCTTATTCGGGCGGTTTTTCTAGGCATCGTAACATTTTTTGCCTATCAAACCCGCGCTTTGATCGCTGAGGATAAGCCACGCTCACAGGGTGGTGCGGCGGGGCGCGATGATTTGCAGAGTAGTGTGTTGGGCGCGATTGTCGGCTTTTTCAATGGCTATCTGGTATGGGGATCGCTGTGGTATTTCATGGATGTGACGGGCTATCCATTACAGCCTTATATCTCTGCCCCGGTGCCCGGAACGGCGAGTGCAGAATTTGTAAGTTCATTGCCGTTATACCTTGACCCTACGGGGAATTTACTCGCGGCGGCGATGATCGGGCTGTTTCTAGTCGTGCTGATTGTTATTTGACGGAGAGACAACATGGTTCAGCTATTTTCTTTGATGTGGATTCTCGCCGGATTTTTTGCCGTGCTGGGGATGGTTCGCGGGTGGAGTAAAGAGGTGATCGCCACAGCCGGGATTGTGCTGGGCATGTTTGCATTGTTTCAATTTGACTCGATCTTGCGCGGCACATTCTTGCTACGCTTTCCGCTCGATCAAGTGTTTTTTATTCAGATGGGCATTTTTCTGACGATTGTTTTCTTCGCCTATCAGAATCGCTTTTTCTTTGAATCGCGTACTAGTGAATTGGGCATACAGAATTCGTTACTCGGTGGGTTAGTCGGCTTTTTCAATGGTTATTTGATCGGCGGGACATTGTGGTATTTTATGGACATCAACGAGTACCCATTTAATCCCTATATTCTGGCACCG
>DAOTXB010000860.1:0-2151 GCA_034435575.1 Anaerolineae bacterium | reverse complement strand
GATGAGTGACCGTGAACCATCATCCTCACCGCGCGCTGGTTTACCTAACACGACAAAGTCATCAATCTGGGCATCTTCAGGTACGAAAACATTATCATACAATCGAACGAAGTTAGACATAAGTCACCGGAATCTGTTTGCCTTCTCTAGCAGATCTATAGATCGCTTCCACAACAGCTAATGATTTGCGCCCTTCTGCACCATGAGTTGCGGGTTGACGATCATTTCGAATCGCATCAATCATATCGGCAATGACTTTTTTATGACTATAACCATATACTGACGGTGGATCGACTAGATCACCGGTGACAATCTCTTTTTCATTTTCTAACGTACCATCAATTTTCCATATCACTTTACGGTTGAGTGCAGTGCCACCTACTTTCAACGATCCTCGCTCACCAAAAATGGCGACGGAGCCTTCAAGGTTTTGCGGATATGTTACGGTAGAGCCTTCAATACCGCCTAATGCGCCGTTTTTAAAGCGCAAAACCGCTACGCCGACATCTTCCGCTTCCATATCGTGTGCAAGGGTGCCGGTCATGGCATAGACAGTGTCAACTTCACCCATTAACCATTGTAATGCGTCAATATGATGGATGGATTGATTCATCAACGCTCCCCCGTCCATTGCCCAGGTGCCGTGCCAATCATCTTCATAATAGGACTGTGGTCGATACCAGCGCACGGTAGCATTGCCCAATAATAATTTGCCAATCTTGCCTGATTTCACCACTTTGTAAATATCCTGCATCGGGGGATTAAAACGATTTTGCAAGATGACACACAACTTAACCCCTGCGTCCTCCGCCGCCTTTATCATCGTATCAGCATCAGCAGTGGAGAGTGCAATTGGTTTTTCAACGATAACATGCTTTCCCGCTTTAATAACATCTAACGCCATCTGGGCATGTAATCCGCTTGGAGTACAAATGGTAATCACATCCAAATCAGCGCGAGAGATCATCTCATGATAGTCAGTATAGGGCTGGACATTGTATTTGTTTTGGAAATTCTGCGCGCGCGATTCCCTTTTGTCGGCTACGGCCATAAGTTCTGCATGCTCTAGTTGCTCTAGAGACTCCGCATGGCGAGGCGCAACCCGCCCACATCCAATGATACCGAACCGTAATGTGCTCATGATAATAATCCTGATATGAAATTAAAATATCTTATTATGTTACATCAATTATAGACCTGTAATGATTAAGGAGCCTGTTTACAATTGCCGCCTCACTAAATTGTGATACGCAATATGCGCGGATAGCAGTCGAATCGAATGCGTCAAAGGTATCTTTAATCTTTAACATCGCCTCAGCAAGTGCATCAACACTATCAGTGTCTACGAGAAGCCCATTTTCTGGTATGACAAATCCTTCGGGACCACCAGAGCGGGTCGCGATTACGGGACGACCAGATGCCATCGCTTCGATTAAGGTCACGCCGAAGGTTTCAATGTGGCTTGAGGAGACGATGACGTGTGATTGCTGAAATAACTCACGCACCTGTTGAGAATTGAGTCTGCCTAAAAGACGGATTTGTTCGGACATATCACATTCTATGATTACTGACTCGATTGCCTCGCGTTCTGGGCCATCACCACCGATATTGAGATAGCTGTTTTGCCCTTTGTAAGCCTGTGTAAATGCACGAATGAGCAGGGGGAAATTCTTGACCTGTACGAGTGACCCCACCGACGCAAATATGAAAGGAGATTGATCTGGCAAAGGCGCGAGGTGGAAAAAATCTGTATTGATAACGTTTCCGACAACTTCAATGTCAGGGTGTGATTGACGAAGTACATCCGCTAAAAATTGACTCACGGCAATTCCACGGTCTACTGAGGCTAAGGTTCGGGATATAATTCGTTTTTGTGCAGGTAAGAAAAAGCGTCCGCTGATGTGATTAGAAGAATGTTCTGTGTTGACCACCGGAATATCATATTTGTGTTTGATATGTGCCCCTAATACACCCCCATAGAAAATATTGTGCGCATGTATCACATCAGGTGTGCCGTATTCAGCAATATATTGTCGGTAGGCACGTAGTCCAAATATACGCACCAATTGTGCACAAATTTCTGGAAAGATACGCGGAAACCAAATATAGTGCATCCGATAGACGGGGAATCGAGATTCTTCACGTGTAATC
>DAOTXB010000859.1:0-3207 GCA_034435575.1 Anaerolineae bacterium | reverse complement strand
GTCCGGAACATCGAGGATGACCTACCGGATATGAACGAGGTGGATTAATCATACAGGGGAGGGTTGTAGGTGACCATCCCCCGTATCAAAGTCTTATGCCCGTTGCACCGCCCGGATTGCAGGCGCGGCGGGACTCCATGCAAACCAATCAGGAAAGGCGCGCAGATATTGTGGGATGCCCTCAACATTGAGCTTGTCCCCACCGATAGCATCCGCATAATCGATTCTGCCAAGCCATAGTTTAAAGAATTCGGCAATGTCAGCGGTGACCAACAGGTTGACCTCATAACCGGGGTGTGTCAAGCAAATTGTGACATCCTGTTTGGTCAATACCAGCCAGTAGGTGTCTTTGACCGCGCCATAAAAATCAAATTGCAAGACAACCCGCGCCTCTGGCAAACACGCCACATTGACCCGATTGTGCATCCACCATAGCAATAAAAGTGGATCAAGATGTTCCGGCGAAGGATCGCTAAAAGCCCAGTTCGCACCCCACATCATCAAAGCGGAGATCACCGTCTCAATCTCTTGTCCGGCACGGGTTAAGCGATATTCTGTGGTCTTTCGTCCGGTAGTATGGTGATGTTTTTCGATCAAACCGGCATCGAGCATCATACGCAGACGTTTTGCCAATAATGCCCGCGAAATTCCGGGTAACCCGCGCTCAAGATCGTTGAAATGTCGGGTGCCGGTCAACATATCCCTGATGATAAGCAGAGTCCACCGATCCCCCACCAACTCTAGCGCCTGTGCTACCGGGCAATATTGTCCATATTTTGATTTCATGAGCTTCTCCACCTAACCATTGTCTCTATCAGTTTACTTTGTGAACTGGTCATCGGCAAATGACACGCATACAGTATAGATGTCGGTTAATTTAGTAAATGAGAGGACACATGGAGAACATTTCAAAAGGACAGGTCAACCGGAGTGCGGCGGAAATCTATCAAGAATTCTTCGTTCCAGCCCTTTTCGCTGAATGGGCAGACCGTGTGGCAAAAAGCGCATCAATCACAAAGGATCAACGTGTTCTGGATGTTGCCTGCGGGACAGGTGTTCTGACTCGTGCGGTTACGGAACAGGTGGGCACGGAAGGATCGGTTGTCGGGTTAGATGTTAATGACGGCATGTTGACCGTCGCCAGAAGCCAGAGCATACCGTCAGCACAGATCGAGTATCGGCAGGGCGCGGCGGAATCACTCCCATTTGAAGATAATTCATTTGACGCGGTAGTAAGCCAGTTCGGACTGATGTTTTTTGAAGATCGGGCACAGTCCATCAATGAAATGATCCGCGTTTTGAAACCAGACGGTCATTTTGCGGTGGCGGTATGGGGCGCACTTGCGGAGACACCCGGCTATCAGGCAATGGTCGATCTACTGACACGGTTATTCGGCGCGGAAGTTGCAGAGGGCATCCGGGCACCTTATGTGCTGGGCGATACCACCGACCTCACACCATTATTTGCAAATCCAAAGATTGAAAATTTGCACATCGCCACCCATAGCGGGCAGGCACGCTTTGAATCACTCGAAGCGTGGATATTCACCGATATTAAGGGATGGGTGTTGGCAGATGTTCTGGATGATGCACAGGTGAACCTGTTACTTGATGAGGCACAAGAAGCGCTCAAAGCCCATGTCACGGATGCGGGCACGGTCAGATTTAGCACGCCCGCGCATATCATCACCGGACAAAAAGGCTGATACAGGGACATTAAAACGGACGACTCGCCCTGAGTCGCCCGTTATCCCCCCTCTGCTACATCCTGCGTTTATTCCATCGCATAGACTTTTGGAATGTAGTTCTGCTCACGGGCATACTTGAGCAAGTCTTCACGGAAATCAGGATGTGCGATGCTGACAATGGCATGAACCCGTTCGGAGATACTCCGTCCCCACAGGTCAACCACGCCGTATTCCGTCGCGATATAATGCACATCATTACGGGTCGTGACCACACCCGCACCCGCTTTAAGCTGTGGCACGATCCGGCTCAGGGTGTTTTTCTTCGCCGTGCTCGGTAACGCGATGAAGGTCATGCCTTCTTTACTCCGCGCCGCCCCACGTACAAAATCTAATTGACCGCCGACTCCACTAAAGAACCTCGGTCCGATGCTATCCGCACACACCTGTCCGGTGATGTCTACTTCAATCGCGGAGTTCACCGAAACCATGCGGAAATTCTGCGACACGATAAACGGATCGTTGACATATTCCGTCGGTTTAAGCTCAAAAATCGGGTTATCGTGGATGTAATCATACAGCTTGCGCGATCCGATCACAAAACCGGAAACAACCTTGCCCGGATGGATGGATTTCATCGCGTTGGTGATAACCCCACGTTCGATCATGTCCATCACACCATCGGAGAACAATTCGGTATGCACGCCGAGGTTCTGATGTCCGGTTAATCGGCGTAAGACCGCATCCGGGATACCGCCAATACCAAGTTGCATGGTCGCGCCATTCGGGATCAATTCCGCGATGTGGCTAGCGATTTGATCTTGCAAAGGGGATGGTGGCGGAGCAACAAGTTCTGGTAACTCATAGTTCACCTCAACGAAATGGTTAATATCGTTGATATGGATAAAGCTATCGCCCAGCGTTCGGGGCATGTTCGGGTTCACTTCCGCAATCACAATTCCGGCGCTTTCTGCGGCGCTTTTGCTCACGCCAATTTCGACACCATAGGAGCAAAAACCGTGTTTATCGGGTGGGCTAACCTGAATCACCGCCATGTCGAGCACTAAACGCCCGGTGCGGAATAATTTGGGAATTTCGGAGAGAAAAACAGGTGTGAAATCCGCTAAGCCTTCGTTGACTGCTTTGCGGATGTTCGGTGCGATAAATAAACTGTTGATGCGGATATGTTCCGCCATATCCGGCGTGACATAATCGCCAGGTCCCATGCCGAGCAGTTGCACCAGTTGGACTTCGCGTACTTCTTCATAACGATTCACCAATGCGGTGAGGAATTCTTGAGGTGTAGAGCAGTTGCCGGTTAAAAAGATTCGTTGACCGGATTTTACCAGATTGGCGGCGGCTTCCGCCGAAATTATACGATCTTTCCAAGACACGTTGTAACCCCTTCATTGGTTGTATATTGTCTCACTCTTTAAGAGTACTGCTGTTTGAAAGTTCGCCGTAGTGTCGAATATCGCCCTGTCATAGGACATTCGGCACCATATTTGTATGGGCATAATCG
>DAOTXB010000858.1:0-1974 GCA_034435575.1 Anaerolineae bacterium | reverse complement strand
CATCGATGACGTTGAAGTGGTGGCAATCGCCAGCGCACGTTTATCGAGTGCTCAGTCCGTCGCAGATCAGTTTGATATTCCAGATGCCTACGATGATTGGCAGACGATGCTCACGAAGCATGAAGTTGATCTGGTTGGGATTGCAACACCGACGATCCATCACATGCCGATGACGATTGGCGCACTAGAAGCCGGAGCGCATGTGCTCTGTGAGAAACCTATGGCGATGAACACAGCGGAATCCCGTCAAATGTTAGACAAAGCGGAAGCGCTCGGTAAGATTCATATTATGGGGCACGAGCTACGCTTCAACCCCACCCGACGTAAGCTCAAACAACTCATTGACGAGGGCTATATTGGTGAGGTGCGCCATGCAAATATTGTCAATATTTCCTCAACATGGGGCGACCCCGCCTCACGACCCAAAAATGATTGGTGGTCAATGGAAGATCAGGGTGGCGGACGTTTAGGCGCAAATGGCTCACATCAAATTGACCTTATCCGCTGGTGGTTGGGCGATATTGATGCATTAACGGGTCAAATCGCAACTATGGTGCCCCATCGCACAGATAAAAACACCGGTGAACCTTGGATTGCAACGGCAGATGACCAGTTGAGCTTTATGCTAGAAATGAAAAGTGGCGCACTGGTGAATGTCTTTCTGAGTGGTGTCACTCGTCATGCTCTGGGCAACCATGTCCAGATTTTTGGCAGTGAAGGGACGATTTTGCTCTCCAATAACGACGAAAAACTGCTGGTTGCGCGCACAGGGGAAGACTATCAGGATATGAGCATAACAGACCCGAATGCGGATCTGCCGGGAATCAACAAAGGCATCTGGAATGTATCATTTGTCGCGCTAATGCACGAACTGACTGATGCAATTCGGGAGAAGCGCCCCCTGCGAGCAGGCGCGACATTTGCAGATGGTCTGGAATGTCAGATTGCAATGGACGCAATACGCCAATCTTCAAAAGAACGTCGCTGGATTTCATTGGACTAATAAACTTACACGAAAGCAAACATGATTTATGAATATTGAAAAACACCTGTCTGAGCGTGCCAAGCGTGTTATGGGGTCACTTGGTCGACAGACATCGGTTGCAATTGAAGGCTTGATAAACCTCGGCAGTGGTACGCCAGATTTTATGCCGCCCCAGCATATGTTTGACGCCATGTCCGAAGCGTTATCAGACGGCAAAATCAAATATACAAGCTGGCTGGGTATTCCAGAATTGCGTCAGGCAATTGCAGATAAACTTAAAGCCGAGAATAATCTAGATTATGATCCAGAAACAGAAATTCTGGTGACATCCGGCGCACAGGAAGCATTGATGGCAACCTTGATGACATTGCTTGACCCCGGAGACAATGCACTCACGCCATCACCCCATTATGATGAATATTCGCGGGATGCGAACATCCTCGGTGGAACATTGATCCCTGTACCAACCACACCAGAGAGCAACTTCACTATTGATGTAGCTGATCTAGAAGCGGCGATTACGCCACGCACAAAAGCATTAGTGATCGTCACACCAAACAACCCGACGGGCACCGTATTGCCAGAAGCAACACTCAAAGATATTGCTGAGTTAGCACAACGGCGCGATTTAATCGTTATCTCTGATGAAATCTACGAATACTATGTGTTTGGCGACCACAAACATATTAGCCTTGGCAGTTTGCCCGGTATGAAAGAGCGCACAGTTACCATCAATAGCTTCTCGAAGAGCTTCAGTATGACAGGGTTACGCCTCGGTTATGTTGCCGCACCACAAAATATTCTGGATGCCATGCTTGGCTTTCATCATGCGATGATGATCTGTGCTAATGCCGTAACACAATATGGCGGTCATGCAGTGATGAGCCAATCCCGTGATTGGTTTAAGACTGATGTATTACCCGAGTACGACAGACGGCGAAAATTATGGATAGAAACGTTAGATAATATCGGCTTGCCCTACACGGAAC
>DAOTXB010000857.1:0-4376 GCA_034435575.1 Anaerolineae bacterium | reverse complement strand
TTTTCGGTGGTCTGCTTTACTGCGAGATCAAGGTCAAAATCAACATGTGAGTTAGCATTACGCGCCAGCAAAATATACCGCACAGCATCCGCGCTGGTCTGATCAATAAGATCATCCAATGTGTCGTAATTCCCCTTACGGGTGCTCATCCGCACTTCTTTACCATCACGGATCATTCTCACAAGTTGGATGATAATTACGTTGATTTTGCTCACATCTAAATCAAGCGCTTGTACCCCATATTTGACTACTTGATGCTGTACAAAATGATCCGCACCAAGAATATTTACTAACAAGTCAAATCCGCGATCAATCTTATGCTTATGATAAGCGATGTCCGGTAGCGTGTAGGTTGGCTCGCCATCACTCTTGACCATCACACGATCTTCGGCATCACCGAATTGTGTGCTACGGAACCATTGCGCGGGTGATTGGTCTTTGTTGACCTGCTTAACATCTTCGCTTTCGCTCTCACGTACTACGGCTTCATAGATATACCCTTTTTCCTTAAGTGTTTCCAGCACATCCCAGATGGCGCGTGTATCGTAAAGCGTGTTCTCATTGAAGAATACGTCATGCTGAATGTCAATGCGTTTGAGCGTGTCCTTAATCACATCGAACATGCGTGTTTCTGCATATACTTTAAACGGTTGCCAATCCGCTTCCGCTAGCGCATCTCCTTGCTCTTTCACAAGGTCTTTGGCGAAGTCGATTAGGTATTCACCCTGATAGAAATTCTCATCATCAGCATCAGGAACGGTTACGTCCTTACCCAGCGCATCTAAGTAACGAATTTTCAGGCTCTCGCCCAGATTCCGCATCTGAACACCAGCGTTGTTGAAGTAGTATTCACGTTCAACATCATATCCGGCCGCCTTCAAAATACGGGCGATGGTATCGCCAACAACCGCACCACGACTACGTCCGATATGTAAGGGTCCTGTCGGGTTAGCGCTCACAAACTCCACCTGTGCCCGTTTACCCGCACCAAGTTCGAGTGTAAATAAATCGTCTTCACCTTGACTGATAATTTCATCAACCTGTGCTTGAAGCCACGCACGATCTAGGCGGAAATTTATGAATCCAGGGGGTGCAACCTCTGCACTACCAAGAAATGGCGCTTGTGGCATATGTTGAACGATTGCGTTTGCAATATCAAGAGGTTTGCGTCGGGCAAGTTTTGCCAAACCCATTGCAACCGGAGACGCATAATCCCCGTGTTCGGGATTCTTCGGTAAGCTGATTGGCACTTCCGGTAAATCAAATTCGGGCAGTTCCCCGGCGGATTGTGCCTGCTGAATCGCGGATTTTACAAGTTCGCTATGGGCGCTCGGTAAGGGCTTCAAAACGTGCGTTTCCTCTAAATGATTAACTGATGATATGAATGGGGTATTGTAGCAAACTTAACGATGAACATGAATGCTTGCTTATGACCATAATCTGGTAACAATTACTCAATTCTGCTCAGTTTCTGGTATTGATAAATTAATCTGATTGCAGTAATATACGATCATCAAGTAAGGGCGATTAGCTCAATTGGCAGAGCACTTCGTTTACACCGAAGGGGTTATAAGTTCGAGTCTTATATCGCCCACAACCCACCAAAACCAGCCATCTCGCTGGTTTTTTGTTATTACTCTTCAAAACCAGATACTATTCCTCAAATATGGGCACAAATAGCGTTTTTCTCACTGTACCTTGTGCGATTACTTGTAATACGCCAACTATGTAAACAGAAAGTCGTAAATTTTTCGCCTCAAAATTTGTGAAGTTCAGATACAAATTAGGTCATTCGCATTGTTTCATGGTATAAGATAGAATAGTAAATGTTACATTTAAGTTAGACAGGTGTTTGATAATGGTAATGACAGCCGACGAAACCCTGCAAGTGCTTGTAGTTGAAGATGACGAAGATACCGCTGAAGTTGTCACAACGTTGCTTAAAGATGCAGGGTATGAAGCAATTGCGGTGGACGAAGGTCAAATCGCGTTAGATGAAATTTCATCTATTCGCCCTGACCTTGTGTTGCTTGACATAAACCTACCGGACATGAATGGTTTAGAGGTTCTGCGTACCGTGCGGGCGCATTCCTTCTTACCCATGATTGTACTTAGCGGGTTTGGTAAAGAACATGATCGCGTGCTTGCGCTAGAAGCAGGTGCAGACGATTATATGTCTAAACCATTCTCTCCAGAAGAGTTGATCGCACGGGTACGCGCACTACTCCGTCGTGTAGAATGGACTCCAAAACCAGAAACAGAGCTTATTGTACGTCGTCTTGAGCTAGACATGCCCCGCCGTCAAGCTCAGATCAATGGTAAGCGACTCCACCTCACACCGATTGAATATGGTATTCTCGTCACACTTATGCGTAACGCAGGCAAAGTCGTCAGCCATGACGATTTACTACGTGCCGTGTGGGGTGAGAATTATCGTGGTGATTTCTCTGTATTGCGGGTCAATATCTCCCGTTTACGGCAGAAACTTGAGGACAATCCACGTCGCCCAACCTATATTGTGACGGTACCGGGTCAGGGATATTGGATGCCAACAGGACGCAACTAACATATTCCTGTTAGCTACAAGTTGGTTCTTTTACCAACTATGAGAGTGTTTGAACCAGACGATACCGCTTCGCCGTTCCGAATTCGCCAGCCGGATATTTTTGTGCTACCTTATGAGAATGTCAACTTATCTAAATTGCATACGCATGGCTTAACGTCAGGAACGGCTTATGGCTGGAGATTACACCGCATTAGCACCCATTTATACACGTAGCGGTCTAGGAAATTATTCCAAATATGTGACCGGTAAATTGCACGATTATGCACAGGCACATGAATGGATGGGACGGCGTATCCTTGATATTGGATGTGGGAGTGGCAGTGTGTTGTCATGGTTTGCGGAGAACCGCCCACGCTTACAATTAATCGGCGTAGACAACAATCCTACGATGCTCAATCAGGCAGGCGTAGAACTCCCGAACAGCGCTCAATGGATCGAACAGGATATCAAGCAACTAGAAGGCATTACCGAAATTGATATGGCGCTGGCAATTAATGTCATCAATGAGGTTGATTCTGTGCGCGATCTGGGTGAAGTGTTCAAAAAAATTCACAATACGCTCAATCCAGGTAAAATCTTTACGTTTGATCTGCACACCGTAGAGGGTCTTGCACAACTTGGTCGTCAGGGTGATACCAGCATTATAAACGAACCAGACCTCGCAGTTTTCTCTCGGAACGATTATGATTTTGAACGGCAGGCGTATACAGCCGATTACACGATCTTTCATCATACAGATGAAGCGTGGGTGCGTGGCACGGCAAACCGTGTCCTCAAAGCCTATCCGGTTCAGGCAATCGCCACATTACTCCGGCGTAGTGGATTTGAGATCAAGGCATTACTTGGAGAAAATTTCTCACCCTTGCCCACCCCTGTACCCGGCACATTACGCGTGTTCTTTGTGGCAGTGAAGCAGTAGGAAAGTGTATGCAAGAACAACTTGAAACGAGCACAACAACAGATATTTCATTTCCCGTAGACCCTGAGCCATTCGGTTTACGATTGACCATGATTGGTATTCTGATTGCGTCCGGGATCGCAACATATATTGGCGTTACCGCAATTTTAGATGCGGGCACGTTTAACTTGATTGCCCTGTTTGGTGCGTTCCTCGGCGGTGCAATTGTCCTAAATCTCGCAGAGAAACCCTTAAAGTCGAATTGGCCCAAAACACGATTTGTCACTGTCAGCGATGATATGGTTACGGTAAAACATGGGGATAACATCTTCAGGAACATTGACCCGCAACAACAAGTGAACGTATTCAAATGGTATTTTACGGTTGATCGCCGGAGCCGAGTCCCTAAAGGTTGGCATGTTGTGGCAATCGCGCTGGAGCAAGACGAAATTTATCTTCCGGTCTTCACGGTAATGCCACAGGAAGATTTTATAAAAGTAAAAAATAATTTCACGCAATTACCCAGCAGAAAAGCGCTGAAAAACAGTAAGACTGACCTACGACTTGCCGGTCAACAGCGTCGTTTACACACCGCAGAAGCGTCTCGTGGGCTGGATGGTTCTGAGATGAATCCAGACGATTTTCAGCACTATATTGCACAGCTTGAAGCGCGTTTCCCTCGTTGGATGCCTAAAAGTAGCACATGAGCACACCCAAATTGTTCCATAACCATACATGGCGACATATGTACCGTATTATCATTTGCCTCAGTTTGGCTGTGATTACGTTTGGTATGCAAGCACAATCAAACCAGACATTGAGCCGTTTTGAACTGCAAACTGGTGAACTTAGCGCAAATACAACCGATTCGTGGGCATTTGATGCACTCGCTGACGAAGTCCTGACCATTCG
>DAOTXB010000856.1:0-2590 GCA_034435575.1 Anaerolineae bacterium | reverse complement strand
GTGGTCGAAAGTGAAGTTTATGCACACACGCAAGACAAAACGGTGTTAATCTCAAAAGCGATGGTTACAGTATCTGTCTTAACAGCATAACCTTGCGCCATGAATTCAAAATCTCTTGTGTTCTGTTAACGGTTACAGCCTATAATGGATGCAAATGAAACCATCCCTAAATGAGCTGGAGGCAACAATACCATGCCATTGTATGACTATAAATGTCCTGAATGTGAAGAACGCTTTGAAGCTCGCCATAACATCAGCGCCGATGCACCGCCCTGCCCCGAATGCGGTCATATGGGCGTAAAACGCATCATCACCACTGCACCCCGCATCCATAAGGGCATTAATGCACATCCGGGCGATGGACGTAAAGCGAGTAAGGAACAACTGCAAGACAAATGGGCGGAAGAAACACCCAAGCTCCGCAAGAAATTAGCTGACAAGCTCGGTGAGGATAAGGTTAACAAACTCGCCCCCAGCTTGAACATGAACATCGATTCGGATTAGCAAAATGCCCAGCCAATCCGTAAATTTTGACCGCGCCGCTGAATACTATGATGTGACTCGTGGCTTTCCACAGGGGTTGGATCATGACGTAGCGAAGTTCATCGCTGATGTAGGTACTTTGACCACAGATTCAACCGTGCTAGAAATCGGTATCGGCACAGGCAGAATCGCGCTCCCGTTATCACGCCATACCGGATTCTATTCAGGTGTCGATATTTCTAGGCTAATGCTCCAAAAATTACGCGCAAAGCATATAGATGAGATGGTAGCAATTACACAGGGTGATGTACTCACCCTGCCATTTGGCGCTAACAGCTTTGACGCGGTGATTATCGTGCATGTGCTGCATCTCGTTGCCGATGGCGCACAGGTCTTACGCGAAGTCAGGCGCGTGCTCAAGCCAGCAGGTATCGTGCTAAAATGCCAAAATAGCTTTGGTGACTCCGAGGATGATCCCATTAAGCCAATACGGGACGCATGGATGCATGCAACCGCGAGCGAACGCCGTTCGCGTGATCGGTGGTACAGGGTCGAAAATATGCTCTCAGAAAATGGCTTTGAGGCAATAAAGCCCAAGCAGATTTATCCCTACAAAAGCCAGACCACACCCGGTCATTTTCTCGATCGTGTGGAACAACGGCACTGGTCAAATACATGGTCAATGCCGGATGATGTCTGGCAACTAGGGGTGAACGCCATCAAAGAAGCGATAACGGTACACTTCAATGAGGACAAAGACACCCTCATTACTCAGCAGTCTGGCTTTGAGGTCGAAGTTTACGCCTAATTCGCAACAACCCGTTAAGCAAACTATAATCGGACGTATAATGATAAGGTATATGCTCGATTTTTATGGCGAAAGTCCAACCAATCACCCTCAAAAATGCCACGATCTGGAACGGCAAATCTCACGAAATTCGTGATCTTCATTTTGCAGAGCGTATGTTAGATGCACCTGCGGACGACGCACTCACTATCGACCTTGAGGGCTACACAGTCTTTCCGGGCATGGTTAACGCCCACGATCATCTTGAACTTAATCACTATCCTCGTACGAAGTTTCGTGACATCTATGACAACGCCCATCAGTGGGGTGAAGATGTCAACGCACAGCTTGATAGTGAACCCTACAAGACATTACGCGCCTATCCGCTCTGGGATCGATGCTTCATCGGTGGGCTCAAAAATCTGCTGTGTGGAGCACTCACCGTCGCCCAACATGGACCACCGCATAAGCCATTATTTCGCAAGGACTTCCCCGTGCATGTCCTGAAACAGTATGGATGGGCACACTCGCTACACTTCAACACCGAAGCGGAAATTATCGCATCATACAACAAAATACCTCATAATATACCGTGGTTCATCCATCTTGCGGAAGGCACAGACGATGTTGCGAAATCTGAGTATAAAAGGCTAAAAGCACTTGGCTTGGAATTTTTCAATAAGACAGTTCTTATTCATGCGACTGCAATTTTACTCAGTGAAGATATACCAACTGATGATGTACGCGGTATTGTCTGGTGCCCGTCAACCAATGCCTATTTGCTCGGCAAAGATGCTGTCCCTAAAATGACAGAGATAAAATTCTTTAAAACCAATGCATTTGCATTAGGCAGTGATTCGCGTTTAACAGCAAATGGCGATCTACTTGATGAACTTAATTTCGCTTTTCAGACAAACACTCAACTAACAGAACACCCTACCATCTTATGGCAAATGGTGTTTGATGAGGGACGATTTATCTTGTCTCATGAGCGCAACCATGATTGGTTCACCAAGGAGTTCTTTGCAGATTTTTTCCTACTTAGAACACAAGACAACGACGCAGTAAATCTCTTCACATCATCGCGCAAAGATTTACACTTAATTGTCAAAGGTGGAATCCCACAAATCGGTGATCCCGAATTGATGGCAAAGTTCACGCATGTTGAGACGGTGCCCGCCGTGTTAGATGGTGTCCCAAAAGCGGTTAACATCAACCTCGCCCATCAGATCAATAAATGCAAACTTAATGAACACGGGTTAAACGTTGAAAACATTCCGCCTAAACGATTCTGGAGCTTCGGATGATTACCCTTGCAGA
>DAOTXB010000855.1:0-4041 GCA_034435575.1 Anaerolineae bacterium | reverse complement strand
CCCTTCGCACCGGTTGCGTTGCACAAATGCAACATATCATGGATGGAGTCCGGCAAAACATCATAACCCCACAGCCACTGCATATCGACCCAGTGCATATGATTTCCGAAGGTATAAAACAGAGGTAATTTATTATTCACAATATACTCTCCTAAAATGAGCGCGTTTCACACCCAAAAGCAATAATTTGTCTATATCAATAGTTGAATTTTTTCGTTCTCACACCTGTTGATGTAAAATTTGTCCAGACTTTTTATCTTACCTATGAAAATTAGATGATTAAGGATAGCTACAATGAGCATTGGTCAAACTTCACTTGCAAGTCTCGCACGGTTACGTAATAACGTTCGGCGTGGTCGTGTTTCCAGTTATGACCGCACCGGTGGCAACCGTGATTGGGTCAACATCGAAGCCGGTGAAAAAATGAATATTGCTGAAATTGACGGTCCCGCTTGCATCAAACATATCTGGTGTACGCTATGGACAGAAGACCGCTATCAGTACCGGAAAATCATACTTCGTATATGGTGGGATGATGAAGAACAGCCCAGTGTCGAAGTGCCCATAGGCGATTTTTTTGGACTTGGTCATAACATGGTCAAAAACTTTGTCTCATTACCTTTACAAATGAGTCCGGAAGATGGTCGTAGCTTCAACTGCTGGTTTCCAATGCCCTTCCAGAAAAATGCACGGATCGAAATCCATAACGAGTGCGATAGCAAACTGAATTTTTACTATTACGTCGACTACGAAGCCTATACTGACAACACCAACCTGACTAATGACTATGCTTATTTTCATGCCCAATGGCGACGTGTTAACCCCACTGATGGTTGGGCAGATCATACACTCTGGTGGGAAGATAACCCGCAAGCGATGAAAGATGCCTGGGAAACCCCGAATCTTGATGGCAAGAGCAATTACCTCATCTTAGAAGCACAGGGACGCGGTCATTTTGTCGGTTGTCATGTCGATATTGATAACTTCCGACGAGAAGCCAACGCATGGTATGGCGAAGGTGATGACATGATCTTCATAGATGGCGACGAATTACCGACAATTTACGGCACTGGAACGGAAGATTACTTCAACACCGCGTTCTGCCCCACGCAGGAATACTCTGCGCCATATCATGGGGTGATTGTTAATCAAGGCACGCCAGATTTTCGTTGGAAAGGCAAAAATAGCCTCTATCGCTATCACATTGAAGACCCCATTTTCTTTGAAAAGTCGATCAAATTTACCATCGAACATGGTCATGCCAATAAGCTCTCGTTGGACTACGCTTCTACCGCTTACTGGTATCAAACAGAACCCCATTTACCGTTTCCCACGCTGTTACCTGTCGTAGAAAGGTTGCCTCGCCCATAGATTCTGGTGTCGCTCATTGCCGAACAGTTGCAATTACTGCTTCGATTTCCTCCTGTGCTGTTTTCAGGGTGTCTTCTACAAAAGCAATTGTTGCAATATAGGGGGCGTGGTCTGGTAGACGTTGATAAGGGGTATATCCCCACTCAAAAACGCCTGTACTCCCACGCCCCGGTTCAGAATCACAAATATGCCCCATAAGCCGTGCATAGCGCCCAACCCATTCCGGCACGGCTCGCCAATGCCCTGTTTGCTGAAATATAGGAAAGATGGAGAGCAAACCATCGTACCAATCTTCGGCAGTCACCAGTAAATTGGGCATAGCGGCATGTAAGCGGTCAACAATGGCGTGATACCCTTCACGGATATTAAAGTCGGGGTCATTTGTCCAGACCTCTACCGTATCCAAGAAAACAGCATCGAAGCCATAGACTGTGTTGAGTTGTGTAATTTGAGATACCAATTCATTTTGCCAGCCGGGCGCACCGGGATTTAGCCATGCTTGCCAGCCCGTATCGTGCGTGCGACTCATATCCCAGTCCGGCTGATTACCATGAAAGCGGTTGCGTGTGGCGGTCTTCATGTGCGATTCAGGTCCAAAGGCGTGGAAATTTGGTGCCCATTGATTGGCACAATTGCCCCCAAACATCGGCATCAAATGCACACCTAATTCACGCGCTGTATCACACAACGTATGAAATCCTGCCTCCCCACCTAATTGCGGGTCAGGTCGAAAATCGCCATATTGCCAATAATAACGCCCTTCCCAGCCCGGTAAATGTGCGAGTACCTGTTGCCCATCCATACGCTCTGCGATAAAGCGTAGAATTGTGGACATATCGTCATAGGTATTGAAGACATACCCGGACCAGTGCATGCCATGAATGTTCAGGCAAAGGCGAATATCTCGTGCCCATTCGGATATGTCAGCGCGTTTTTCGTAAGGGGTTAACCCGGCATAGGTCTCTGCATAAGTGAGATAATTTTCGCGCACCGTTTTCGCGGTTGTATCTCGCGCAATGATCCAATCCGGCACGGTCATAGTGTTGCTAAAGTAACGCGCATCACGCTCATGGATGAGTTCGATAGTATAAGTCCCCTTCAACGCGCCCATTCGCTCTTGATAGATCGCAAAACGCTTCGCCTGATAGTCTTTGTCTTCAGCATAAAATCCACTCGTCGTCTGGTCTGGATGTTGGACCACCCAGCACGGGATTCGTAACGGATTCGGGTAGCGGTCAATCAGCCCGTCATCGGGCACAGCACGGGGTTGGTCAAGCATATCTAACGGTTGCAGTGCGGATAAATCACGCAGTAAAATTTTGACGATTCGTATTTTATGTGGCGCATTACCCACAATTTTTATCCGAAGGCGATTGTTTTCCCGCAGAATTTTTGCTGTAAATGCGCCACTCGCCTGCCGTTGTTGTCCGGCATAGCTCAACCCGGTGCAATCAAGTTGCCATCCCTCATCTATCGGCGTGATGGTCACCGCTGATGGATTAAGCCCATAGATATTTTCTAGCGTGATAATTTGAAAGCTCAGTTGCCAATCATCAAACGTATAAATTGGGTCCTGGAGATCGTAACTATAAAATTGCACAATCGTCCCCGCTACTTTACACCAGACAAGGAAATACCTTCGACAAAGTAGCGCTGTGCAAACACATATACCAGCAATACTGGTAACATCAACACCACCGCAGCCGCCATAACAAGGGGCCAATTTGTTTGCTGGAAAGCGCTCAGGGAACTGTTGAAGTATGCCAGACCTAATTCTAGGGTACGCATGCTTTGATCCCTGGAAATGAGCAGGGGCCAAAGTAGATCAGTCCATGTGCCCATAAAGGCGAAGACCCCTAAAGTTGCTAAGGCAGGTCCATTCAGTGGCAGGAAAATCCGCCAATAAATCACGAACTCGCTTGCGCCATCAATCCGTGCCGCGTCTTGATAGTCTCCGGGCACACTCATAAACGCTTGACGAAGCAAGAAAATACCGAATACACTGGAAATTCCCGGAATAATCAACCCTTGATAGGTGTTTACCCACCCTAAACCAAACACGATCAAGAATAATGGGATCAAAATAATCTGGAAAGGGATCATCATCGTCGCCAGATATAGCACAAAGATAATATCCCGCCCGATAAATCTTAGCCGTGCGAACGCATATGCCGCCATTGAACAGATGATGATTTGCCCAAACACCGTGAAGAAGGTCACGATAACTGTGTTTAAGAAATAACGCCCAAATGGCACCAGCGTAAACAGGTCTTTGTAGTTCTCCAAATTAAAGGATGTCGGCAGAATTTCCGGTGGATAGGCGAATTCTGAACCGGATGGCTTTAGCGAGGTACTGACCATCCAGATAAAAGGGACGATCATAATCAACGCAACGATGATGAGGATTGTATAGCCCAGAATCTTTAAGGGTAAATCCCAGGGTTTTGCTTCACGAATCATAGTTTACCCTTTCTAGAATAGTGTTTCTTCGCCATTGCGACGACGTAGCCAGAATTGGAACAGGGTCAGCGTAAAGATAATGGCGAATAAGACCCATGCTTGTGCAGAAGCGTAACCCATGTCGAAGCCTTCAAACGCCCGGAGATAGATGCGATGAACAGCAACATCAGTCGCCCCACGTGGGCCGCCACCCGTAATAACGTATACAGG
>DAOTXB010000854.1:0-8791 GCA_034435575.1 Anaerolineae bacterium | reverse complement strand
TCTCCTTCCTCGTGGACGGGGAAGGAGATTTAGAGGATGGGGTATTGATATTTATTTGATTTACCCACCTCGTGTACTTTTTGCGTAACGTCAGTGTATAATTTGCTCATATTCTTGAAAATACCAGTTTGACAATATCTGAATATGACCTATTGTCGCTACTGTAGAAAGACCCATTGCCCCTAACACAATATCCAAATTTGCCTCACCTGTCGCAGAATATATTGATAATGCTAGATATGCTATAGCCCCTGTTAAAACAGCAGTGCTTGGCACCAAAACAACTGCCATAATTATTCGATAACGGTTAATTTCATCGCGGTCAAATTCCAATTGTCTGTTGACTATGAACATAATCAATCCGGTAACGATGCCCTGTAACATGCCCAGAGGTATACCGGAAGGTGCACAGTAACAGATGGTAAAAAAGCTGAGTGTTCCAAATATCAGCATGCTTAGAAGCGTAAGTTGGACAACGCCGGAAACCATGCCCAATAATATCGCGTTGACAACTACTTTAGAAAACAAGCGTCTTTTACCTCAGTTAAACTGCTCATTCTTGAAATGTCACATTCATAATACGCCCACGCACACAGATTGCCCCGATATAATCGTCATCGAACGTCAGCGCTCGCAATGCCCATTGTGCGGGATCATCCTCCGTTATACGTAATATTTGCGCGAGGTCGTCATGGGTCACATCAAACGACGCTAATGGCAGACGAAAGCCATCGCCTGTCGCTTTGATATAGGCTTCTTTACGCGTCCAGATGGCATAAAACGCCCGTTGACGCACATTAGGTGGTAAGGATTGCCAGCGCGCAAACTCGGCTTTGGAGAAATTATCCCGCGCCACCGTTATCATCTCAGTCATAGGGCGCACATGCTCCACATCTACCCCGATAGGCGCGATGTGTGTACATGCTAGCACCATCACATCATGCGAATGGGACAGGTTAAAGTGCAGGTCGCTATTAGCAATAAACGGTTTCCCGCGTTCACCATAACTGAACACAATTTCCCCCGGCGATTGATCGAGATAGTGCCCGCCCAATATCCCCCGTAACCATCTCCGTGCGATGATAAATTGTGCGCGTCGTTTGGGGTCGATAAGGCGAGTCGCACGGTGGTTTTCGTCTTCACTGAGCTGTGGCAATAGATCATCCGCATGATGCGCGGAAAAGTGATTCTGCCAGATATGCACCTCACCAGTAGACAATGCAATTTTAGCCAAAAGCCAGCACCCCCACATTACAGGGGGTATTGTGACAAACCAGCGCACAAACCCCTAAACTCATGCTATGCTGTTGATGGTATTGCGGGTGTTGTAGATGCAATTCGGTTTCCATTCATCCAGACTATACCACTTAGAAATTACGCAGTTCACAGTTGTCAGTTAGTCATCAATAAATTGTTTGGTTCTTGGCTTGTTGTTGCTTTTTTGGGGACGGATACACAAATCCGTCCCTACAGAAATCCGGTTTTGTAGGGTGACATTGTACCCACGGGATGCGTAAACGTATGCCACTGCCTATTTCTAAGCATTGCCTGAACCTTATTCTAATAGCTAACGACTGATACCCATTCTACCGAAAAACCCGCAGTAAGAGGATTGAATTCAATTGAGGTCACGTTTAATGCACAAAGTACGCGATTGGCTTTACATTGGCAAATATGCCCACACTCGCAATACCAAATTATTGACCCGTTCCCGCATCACGGCGATGCTCCAACTCGCGGAAAAGGTGCGCCAGAAGAACATCGACACGCTGTATCTCCCCGTAGAAGATGGTGAACCCATGACTAACGCCCAGATCAAAAAGGGTGTGGAGTTTATCTTGCTCCATCATACACTGAAGAACACTATTCTGGTCGCCTGCGGTGCCGGAATCAGCCGGTCAGTAACGTTTGCTATGGGCGCGCTGATGGAAATCGAATCGTTGAGTATCAAAGATGCTTATCGCGCGGTCTATGTCACCCATCCAGACGCGATGCCGAATCCATATCTGCTGGTTTCATTGGCAAAATATCATGGGCAGTCAATGGACATCTTTGAGGCGGCACAGTTGGTTGACGATGTTCAACAGGGTAAGGCATAAATTATGCGGTGAAAGGGATGATCGGCGGAATCGACTTTTGGGAAAAGAGGGTTATCCCATCGCAACAGCGTGATCGAATCATTCAATATAACCGAGCGCACGCAGATTCTCTTCAACTTCCGGGCTGACCGTGCCGTAGGCAACACCATCAGCGCGAAAGTGCTCGGCAGTATGGATGAATGCGTCTATTTTCGCCTGTAAATCATCCACCATATCAGCCTGTTGATCGGCAATGTTGGTCAATTCTTGCGGGTCGGCGGTCATGTCAAATAATCCCTCGGCATGATCCCCGACCTGTACCAGTTTATGATCCCCTGCCACCACACCACGCCGGACGTGTGTGAGTTGGAATTTATCCATCATTGCCGGATGACGGTTTTCGATCAGGCTAATGAAGGTGCGCGGCGGGAAGGCTTCGCTAAAAGCAATCCCACCCTCTTTGTCGCCTGTGTCATCCAATGCCCGCGCTAAAGATAAGCCGGTTACATCGGCATTCGGCGTATTTTCGTCTAAAGGCGGTGCGATGCCGGTTGCCTCCAGAATCGTGTGGAAAATTCGGCGTGTAGACACATTGCGTTGCACCCGTTCACCCGGCGGAAAGCGCGCTGTATCGCGCACGATCAACGGCACATGCACCAGTTCTTGATAGACCACAAAACTATGCCCGAAGTATCCATGATCGCCGTGCCCTTCGCCATGATCGGCAACGATGATAACGAGCGTGTTTTCGCGTGTTTCTAAATAGCGTAACAACCGTCCGAGGTGCGCGTCCTGATGCGCGATCTCTGCCTGATAGAAGCTATCCAGCACATGATGTTCCCATACCGTCAGGGGCGGGTCAGTGGGGCTTGCCCAACGCGCCGCCGTACTGTTAAACCGTGCCATGAACCGCAACGCCTCTTTATCCTTCCGCAGGTCTGTCGGGAGCGCGGTAATCGGTGGACGATAGGGCAGATGTGCGCCCATCAGGTTCAAAAAGGTGAAATTGGGCGTTTCAGGGTGATTTTTTGCGCGATCTTGCAGATAGTCGATCATGTCATCAACCGAGTTTTGTGTGTGCCCGTTGTAATTGATGAAGCGCGTCCAGATAGGCACAAGGCGCGGGTTCATCGACACTTGAAACAACGCATCAGAATGAGCGAACTTATTACCCACCTTGCGCGCGAATTTTTGCCATCGGCGCGTAACTGCCCGACGAATCGCGCTTCGTGTCATATCTTGCGGACGATTGGGCGCGGCACCGGCATAATTAAAGAACGCGTCGAACCCGCGTTGTAAGCCGTTGTTCAACACACCCACCAGCGGATTGTTGCAAAATCCAGCCGTATGATAACCATCGACCTGCAAAATCTCCGCAAGCGTCGGATAACTGCCGGACAGTGTACGATCTGCTTCGATCAATTGGTGCGTGGTCGGATAATTGCCCGTGAATAGCGACGCGTGTGCTGGAATCGTCCATTGTGCGGGGGAAAGCGCACGATCAAACACGGTGGATTTTTGGGCGAACGCATCAAGGTGCGGGCTGGTTTCGGTTGTGTTGCCATAAAGCGACAGGCGATCACGGCGGGTGGTGTCCAGAATAATCAGCACAACATCGGGGTGTTGGGGCATAAAATTTATCTTTGTGCGCTCACAAACGGGTTAACGGATACGTGAATTTGTCATTGTAGAGACTCCGCCCAAAACTGACAAGGGAGTGCTGAGGATTGAGTGATTAGCCCCACTTCACCAGCATACTTAAGGTGTATCAAGAAGTTTATCTGCAAGCCAATCGTCAAACACACTGTATGAAAGTTTTGTACATTATGCTTAAATTGCGGTTGTCGGCGATAAATACTTACGAGCGTTTTAACAATCCTGGAGCATAATTTATGAGGTCGTCATCAAGATCTGGATTTGTGGTGATAAAATCATCCAAAATTTCTTCAACTTGCTTTGGATAAACACTTATCCATGAGTCCAGAAGACCGTGTAGAGCACCTTCGCGACATGGTCGTGAGTCAAGCTGTAGAATGTTTTTCAGAGTCTCCAATGCTGTTGCTACAAGAAGCTCATCATTGGACGGACGATTCAGATGATTCGTTAGATTACGCATCAATTCCAGATCCTGATCAGATATGTTTATGAGTGGAGCTAAACTTTCTATATCAAGATCTGAGGTGCTTTCTATGTTGACTGCTGCGAAGGGAAGAATATCCCACCACATATAGCAGATACTGTTGAGAGGATTGGTTAACTGTGCTTCTTCTTGGGTTCGTAATAAATAGGACAGATCATCAGAACAACGCGGGAGAAATAGTTCTTTGTACAAAATATAAAAGCTACTCACAAGCCGAATACGCTGTCCAATATCTATAGTCTGATCAGTAATGGTAAACATATAAGACGAACTCCCAGGAGAAAGGAGAAAGTACAATCCCTGATTTATCTGTTCGTCTGTGTACGGTTTAAGATAATAGTTGGGTTTTTCGAAAAGTTTGATCAAGCAAAAAATGCTTTTTTCGCCGTCTGAGGCAATTGCGTTATCTTTTATATCTTCATCTTCGTAATACCACTTTGGTTGACTAACAGGATGATCAAATATATATGTAACCCAATTTAAGAATTCATCCTCATGCATAGTAATCATCTGGCTATTCTCAACTGTCGTTTATCGAAGAACAATCAAACAATGTTGGTATTTCAGGGGCATTAGTTAGGTACTTGAAGATACACCCTGTCTATGAAAAAAAACGCCCTCACGTCACGGTGAAGGCGTATGTTTTCCTGTTAGTTGATGACTTTGTCCCTGAGTTGGGTGAAGTCGTGGGCAAAATCGCCATCATCTGTCGCCAATAATACACCGGTTGACTTGGTAATAATCAATTCGCCCAGATGATGAATAAGATGCGTGATCTGCTGTTGCATAATCATCATCACATCATCCCACATCACGTCGTCCGGGAGTTGTGGTTGGCGCATCTCGCGCGTTGTTTCCAGATAGCGCATCACCGGATCAATATCCGAGAAAACCAGCTTACTCGGCATCTCATGCCGGACAACCGCGTAAAAATGGCGGGCTAATTGACGCGCCCCGCTTTCCAACGAAAATAAATGACTCGCTGGCAACGGTGGTTGTACCTGTGATGCGCCTGAACGCGTCAGGAGTACGATGGCACGACGCAATAATACCTGTAGCTCTGGCATGGATTGATTGCTGTTGGTGGCGGTGGCGATCACCCCGCCGGGCTTGAGCACACGCCGAAATTCAACCAGCGTTTCATCAATATCCTGCACATGGTAGAGCATGTGATGTGCCATGACTATATCGAAGCTATCGTCAGCATACGGCAAACGCATACCATCGCCACAGAGCACAGTATGGTCATCTTTACCGGGATGCCGTTCCAGCATGCCCGTAGAAATATCCATGCCATGATAATGTATGGTGTCGCTGACTGATTGTACTGCCGGATAATACCGCCCGGCACCACATCCAACATCCAGAACACGCTCGCTACCGTGCCATTTCATGGCATTGATCACCCATGCGGTATGATCAAAATTCGGTACGGTGTACGTATCGTGAATTTCCTGTCTAATTTTGAGGTTTTCATCGGTGGCGTATTGACGACGCACACTTTCCGGATTGTTGACTGATGACATCCCGACTTATCCAGTTTTTCAACCGTGTACAATTTCACCTAGACTATATCAATGCAGGTATTTGTGCAACTAAATTTTAGACATCGGTGGATAGTGCCCAAGATAAGCGAGGGATAGCCCACAATAATTGCCTATATTCTGTAGGGAGGCATCTAGGTATGTCTCCGGTTTCACTTGCGGACGGATACACCGATCCGTCCCTACAGTTTCTATGTAGTTGGAAAAGATCGGCACACACTTCCATCAAAATAATCGTGGAAAGCGAAAGTCCTAACTGAGAATTTGCTCTTATTCCAGTGCGATCCCTCGACAATATTCTGCCCTCCTATTGACACCATACCATACGGTATGGTATGGTATTTCCATACCTTTTAGTATGGTTTAGAGATAACATGGTACGAAAGACAAAACGCGATTGGCTCATTGAGGCATTAACGGTGCTCGCAGAGGTGGGCGCACAGAGCTTAACGATTGATTTATTGACCGAACGGTTAGGCGTGACGAAGGGATCGTTCTATCATCACTTCGGCAATTATGACGGCTTCAAAGAGTCATTATTGGACTTTTTTGAGGCGGAAGGCACGTTAGAGATTATCGACTATACCGAAGAAGGTCACACCCCACAGGACAAGCTACAACGCCTGCTAGAAGTTACCGCCGCTTTCTCGCCGGATGTCGAAGTTGCCATTCGTGCATGGGCGTTACAGGATGATATGGTGCGGGCGTATCAAACCCGGATTGACCAACGGCGCATCGCCTATGTCAAGTCACTGTTCGTAGCATTAACCGGCGACGATACCTTAGCCCAGCAACGAGCGGAGATTTTATATATCGTTTATATCGGCAGTCAACAGGTGTTCCCACCGATTAATGGTGAGGCGTTGATGCGCCATTACACAGACCTTCGACACTTTTTCGACGATAAGAATCAAGTGGAGGAAGATCACTCATGAATGTTGCATGGCTACTCGCAGGTGTGATGTGTTGCGTGATGGGCATCGTACACATGATGGGCGGTGAATACACGCTCAAGCACATAAAGACCGACGCATTCCCTAATATTCCAAATGGGGATTCATCAATTGCCAAGGAGGAAATTCGCTTCGGGTGGCATATGGTGACCGTTAACCTTGTGTTTTCCGGTGTGGTGTTGCTTCTTTTGGCACTGACCAACACTACAGAAGCCAGCTTACTGGTACGCTTCATCGCCGCCGGCTACGGGATATATGCCATTTTGATCTTTTCCTTGCCACTTTTCGCGCTCAAGCAAGTCCACACACTCTATCGCCTCCCGCAATGGCTGTTGTGTGTGATCGTCGCGGGGTTGCTGGTTATCGGCTTACCTTAATGACCTATCAAACGAACGGAGACGCACACCATGGCGACGCGTAGTTATACCAAATATGCCTATTTACCCCATTTTCAAGACCTATCACCGCTGTTCGATGATGCAGATCATATCGACATCAAAACGGTGGAGAGCACACACGACCTGCGGACATTCGTGACCCGCTTGCTCAGTTATCAGCCGGGGTGGGTGACGGCTCTGTATGGTGTGCGCTGGGCATTTGTCCGCATGTTGGGGATGTCACAGCAGGGCGTGCCAAAACCGCCTCAAGTTCAGCCAGAGGATTTGCCGATGTCGTCGGATGAATCAGCGGAGTGGTTGATCTTCAAAGTCACCAAAGCGAAAGAAGAAGCGTACTGGTTCGCAAGTGCGGCTGAATCCCATTTGAGCGCCACCCTCGGTGTGATTGCTGAACCGATCAATAACGGCTATCGCTATCATGTGGTGACGTTGGTGCATTATCGCAGTTGGGCGGGTCCAGTCTATTTCAACACGATCCGTCCGTTTCATCATCTGGTGGTGGGGAGCATGATGAAACACGCGAGTAAGCCCGCTTAGTTGCCTGCCAAATAATCTAGAAGATTTAGAGGCGTGAGGATGACTTTAGTTCAAGCGTATCTACAGATTTCATCGCATTTTGAAGTAGTTGGATGAGATCTAGAGATTGTAATTTTTTTTTGCCGGGGAAAATTTTCCGGCTTTGAACAATGATCCATACAAATATGATAAAAAAGCCCAGAAAGCCTTGTAAGTCAGCTAGAGCGCTATTCCCGCCATAGGAAAAAGTAATAACTTGCCAGATCAACATACCCATCAGAACGT
This sequence comes from Anaerolineae bacterium, assembly GCA_034435575.1. GTDB lineage: Bacteria > Chloroflexota > Anaerolineae > Aggregatilineales > Phototrophicaceae > JAVJSU01. Next base: position 877 of record DAOTXB010000854.1, on the reverse strand, counting down.
AAAGCGCAAGTGAATCCGGTGCTGGAAAGGTGATACCGCCATAAATAGTAGTGGTCTCATAATTGGGGTCGAATTGCATGGTGCCTTCAAATTTCGCTACCATGCCCGATGGTCGATAATACCTGCTATTAAGTGTGTGTCCGCCTTCAATCCAATGTGTGATCTTGAACATTACAAATTCATCGCTGACGAAGTTCGCACTTGTACTGATAATTCTTAAATCTGCCCGATCAATAGCGTGACGATCAATTGTCCCTAATGCCTCAATGCACGTTTTTAAAGACGCTTTGACGACAAGATCAATCATTCGTCCTCTATATATACGCTTGTACTTTTTCATCAGTATTTCCTGTATGACTTCATATAACGAATCATACTATAACTTTGGCTCAGTTGGATAAAGTCTATATGCTTCTATCGACTGATGGTATTTTTTAAGGAACTCAACATGATCTACCGAATGCTACGAGCATGGCAAGACCTCAAAGATTTAGAGACATGAAATGTGGGCTACAAATTATGGATAAATACCCCGCACTAGCAGGCGGGGTACGTGATATTTACGCAGGAACTACTCCACACCTGCCAATTTCTTGGCGGCTTTTTGTGATTTCAGGCGTAGCTCATTCTTGAGGATGCGCTTGCGTAAGCGTAGGCTATCGGGTGTGACCTCTAACAATTCGTCCTCAGACAAAAATTCGATACAGTCATCCAAACTCATATTACGTGGTGGCACCAGACCCGCAGAGGTCTGCTTGGGTGTTTCACGGTGATTGGTCAGATGCTTCGCCTTAGCGATGTTGACCGAAATATCATCCGAGCGCACATGCTCACCGACGATCATGCCTTCATACACCTCGGTGCCCGGTGGCACGAA
>DAOTXB010000853.1:0-2049 GCA_034435575.1 Anaerolineae bacterium | reverse complement strand
TCTCCTTCCTCGTGGACGGGGAAGGAGATTTAGAGGATGGGGTATTGATATTTATTTGATTTACCCACCTCGTGTACTTTTTGCGTAACGTCAGTTACTAAAAACTTCACTTTTAAGCTGGATGTGCAATCGGAAATTGTAATTCGGTCACGAAGTCATCGCCTGAGAAGGTCGGGTCAATCTTGTGGAAAATCTCGCGTGATGCGCCATTAATCACGTAACCATTATCATGTATCCAGCGCCCGAGCGCGTTATAGCCTTCGGAGAGCTTCGCCCATGCCCCACGATGCACCGTCGTCGCCATCATCTCTACGGCGGGTAAAGTGTTGCGAGTGAGCGTAAAACCGCCCTGTGTTTCTACTGAATCAACCACATCGCCAAGCATCGTATAGCCAATTTCGACCTTGAATTCGGTCAAACGATACTCTCGATCATGGAAAACTGCGGTATAGAGCCAGTTATTGCCCTTCGCGCTCCCCTCAAATTCTTGATAGGTGCGGACCAATATATCGACAAACCGTTGCATCTGATGATAGGTGCGACACATCGACACGAATGGCATCGGAGCGACTGATTTAAGCGCGACCTCGAACTCGCGTAACGGTTTGCCCGCGTCAATATAATTCAAGCGCGCTTCCAACATCCGTAAACGTGCCTGTGCAGTCTCGACCTCGGCTTGAATCTCCGCTCGTTTGAGCTTGAACATGCCCTGGACTTCGTCATTAGAGATGTTATCGCTGAGTAGGTCACGGATTTGTTTGAGCGAAAGCCCCATCACCCTTAGAGCAAGGATGCGGTTTACATCATATAGTTGTTCAATCGTGTAATAGCGATACGCTGTTTCGCGGTCAACCTGCGCTGGTTTGAGCAAATCCATCTCATCCCAATGGCGCAATGCTTTGGAAGAGATTAAACAAATTTTGGAGAAATCCCCGATTTTAAACATACCATTAGCCTAATCACTTGCTTGTAGTGTCAAGTGTACCTCAATCATACGGCAGGTGTCTTGTATTACCTGTGTGAGCCTGTAAGATCCCCCTAGATGGTCGTGTCTGAAAAATAGAAGCAATTTACATCATGCTAATTTCCCTCACATTGACCGCTAAACCACTGTGCAGAGCGATATGATCTTCATCAGTTACCATGAAACATACATCATGTTTACAATACGAAAGAAACACTTATGACAGACACAACAATGCACCATGAACATCAACCAAAACATGACTCTCACCAGCACGATCACAATGGGCAGGGGGGGATGCACGCGGGGCATGAGATGATGTTCCGTAATCGCTTCTGGGTGAACCTTGTCCTGACGATTCCCGTATTATTATTCAGCCCGATGATTCAAGAATGGTTCGGCTTTAGTATGCCGGAATTTACCGGCAGTAATTTGATTGGTCCGGCATTTGCCTTTGCCATTTTCTTCTATGGTGGCTTGCCATTCCTCGGCATGGCAGTACCGGAGATCAAAGAACGTAATCCGGGTATGATGATGCTCATTTCTTTAGCAATTACCGTTGCCTTTTCTTATAGCGTGTTCGCTTTATTGACCAACACAGGCAAGAGTTTCTTTTGGGAAATGGCGACATTAATTGATGTAATGCTTCTTGGGCATTGGATGGAAATGCGAAGTGTTCGGCAAGCATCTGGAGCACTTGATGAATTGGCACAGTTGCTCCCAGATGATGCTGAACGTATTGATCGAGATGGCAACACAGAGACGGTCAAAGTCAGCGAATTGACACAGGGTGACATAGTATTAGTGCGTCCCGGCGCGAGTGTTCCCGCAGATGGTGAAATCGTCAACGGCGAATCCGAACTTGACGAATCGATGATTACGGGTGAGTCCAAACCGGTTGAAAAAGGTGAAGGTGATGTCGTTGTGGGTGGCACCATCAATGGTGATGGAAGCCTACGAGTTAAAATTTCTGCGACAGGCGATGACACTGCTCTTGCTGGAATTATGCGCCTTGTAGATGAGGCACAGGGTAGTAAGTCACAGACACAAGTGCTTGCGGATAAGGCGGCGAGCTGGTTATTTTA
>DAOTXB010000852.1:0-4824 GCA_034435575.1 Anaerolineae bacterium | reverse complement strand
CACGGTCAACTATGAGTGATGATTACACGGGCGATCATGCCAATCATTCTCCGGTAGCGGAGGCGCGGGATGTTGAAACAGATATTGAGACTGTGGTAGACGAGCAACATCCTGATGCTAACAGTGCTGAAGAATCTGAACCAACACATGAATCGTGGTTCGAGAAAATACGCAATTGGGTGTTTTCGCATCAGAAGAATCGTGCCCGAGAATTGCAAGAGCTCAATCAAACCATCGCCCTGCACCCTGATGTAGCGATGAACTATGTCCTGCGGGGCGAATTGTATCTACAGTCGGATGATGTACCACGAGCGTTAGATGATTTTCGCACTGCGCGTATTCTGGCGGAAGCCTGCCTGGAAAGCGCCGATTGGGGATTGATCGACCAAATCGCGCAAGATCGCGCCCAACGTGGGGTAGAAAAAGCACGTCGTCGTTTATCAGGCTAAGAATTGTTCGTTGTAGACACGGGTTTGATTGTTATAATTAGCGATGATGGGTCGGCATAGTCCTAAAGGCAGTTGTGTTTGAAGACGTGCCTTAAGTTGATGCAAAATTTTGGGGTGTCGCGTACCTGACGATGCCTACACAATAATCCTTATACAAAGCGTGGATAAATATAAATGGTCGATATGGTCAGAGATCAAGAAAAAGTCGAAACTGTTACGATCATCATTGATGATGTGAGCTATGACGTTCCTAAGGGGTCGAATCTGGTTGATGCGGCGAAATGGTACGCGGATAATGATATTCCCGTATTTTGCTATCATCCCAAGATGGAACCTGTGGGAATGTGCCGGATGTGTCTGGTAGAACTCGGCATGATCCAGAAAGACCGTGAAACAGGCGATGTCATGCTTGATGATGATGGCAACCCGCAAATTCGCTGGTTCCCTAAGTTGCAAACGGCTTGCACACAAATTGTCAGTGATGGCATGGTTGTACGAACTAATACTGAGGTGGTGGACGAAGCACGCGAGAATGTTCTCGAATTTTTGCTCACCAGCCATCCACTTGATTGCCCCATCTGTGACAAGGGCGGTGAATGCCCATTGCAGAATCTTACGATGGCACATGGTCCAGAGGGCAGTCGGATGAATTTCTCCGACAAAATGAAGTTAGATAAGCATGTGCCTCTCGGTGATCTCATCTTCCTTGATGAAGAACGTTGCATTCAATGTGGACGTTGTGTACGCTTCCAGGATGAAATTGTAGGTGATGATGTGCTTGCGTTCCATGAGCGTGGGCGTACATTACAAATTATCACCAATAGCGACCCCGGTTTCGATACGTATTTCTCCGGTAACACAACCGATATTTGCCCGGTAGGGGCGTTGACCACCGCCGATTTCCGCTTTGGTGCGCGTCCGTGGGAATTGACAGAAGTGCCGAGCATTTGTCCCCATGATGCGGCAGGGTCAAACATTAGCTTGAGCATTCGTCTTGACCGTGATTTCGGCGGTCGTGCGATGATTAAGCGTGTGATGCCCCGACAGAATGAATTTGTCAACGAAATTTGGATTTCTGATAAAACGCGTTTCGGGCATCATTTTACCCGTAGTGATAACCGCCTGACCACGCCACTTGTCCGTAAAGGGAGTAGCATCGTAAAGGTAGATTGGGTCACAGCCTTTAATCATGTAGCAGAAGCCTTAGCTGATGCAGAGGGTGATGTTGCGGCGATTGCAGGGAGTGGCATGAGCAACGAAGATTTATGGATGCTCGCACAGGTCATAGAGAAAGCTGGCAGTGAACGCCTCGGTGCATGGCCCCCCACCCATGCCGGTGCAGATTTAGTCGCACAGGTGGGTGTTGGTAAAGGCACAAATCTCGGTGATCTGGGCAAGGGCGACGCGGTACTTATCATTGCTTCTGACCTTGAAGAAGAAGTCCCCATCTGGCGATTACGCCTAAAACAAGCGCGTGATCGTGGCGCATATGTCGTAGTGGCGAATGCACGTGCAACCCGTATGGATGATTTTGCCAGCGAAACCGTGCGGTATGATGCTGGTGACGCGGCTAAATTTATGGAAAACATCGCCAAAGACGCGAAAGATGTCGCCAAGGCGCTTAAAGATGCCGATAATCTGATTATTCTCGCGGGTGCAGAGGGTTTAACGCTTGCGGGAAGCCGTGCGTTGATGCAATCTGCGGCGAATTACCTGATTGATAACGGGCATGTTGGTAAGCCCAATAATGGCTTATTGTCTCCGTTCCCCGGTCCGAATGGTATGGGCTTGTATTATTTCGGCTATACACCTGAGGCGACGCTGGATATTGCAAGCAATCCGCCCAAGATTTTGATTGTCGCACAGGCAGAACTCATCGCTGATGACCCTGAAGCATCCGCATGGCTGGAACAGGTCGAAACAGTGATTGCATTAAATCTGTTTGAAGACGCAGTTTCTGCCCATGCACAATTTGTACTACCCATTCAGAGTTTTGCTGAACGTGACGGTACTTTCACAAGCGGTGAACGGCGCGTACAACGATTCTACACCGCACAAGGTCCGATTGGTGAGGCACTTCCCACCTGGCAGTTATTATCGCGTGTCGGTGAACATCTTGGTATGGGACGCGTCAAACCATCTGCGGCGGCGGTAATGCTAGATATCACGAAAAATGTGCCTGTGTTTGAGGGTTTGCGCTATCGTGAACTTTCAAAAGTGGAGCGTCAGTTCCCTGATGTTGGCGGGCAAGACCTGTATTATGGCGGTACTGCCTATCAAAATAAGGGTGGGTTAGGCGTACAAATTCCGTCGATTGCTGATAGCGGAGATGTTGAAAAAGGCAAAGTAGATTTGCCAAAACCACCGAAAGCGAAGAAGGGCGAACTGGTTATTATACCGTCCACGCGCCTGTACAATCGTGCGAGTACCTTCGCACCGAGTGTGCTGGTACATCCACGCGTTATGGAACCGTTTATTGAGCTTAATAGTGCTGATGCCACAAAACTCAATATTGATCAGGGTGATGTGGTCGAAGTCAAAACAGAGAACGCAAGCATCCGCGTGAAAGCCTATGTGAATGGTGGTGCGCCGGAGGGCAGTGCTGTACTTCCACGTCATTTAGCAGGTACGGCAACACCACTGACAATCACTGTTGGTGAAATTACGAAAGTCTAGGAAATTAGGGCTTCAGTCGGTAAACTCATGCCGATTGAAGCGGTTTTTCCGCTTATTGACACAATTTGAGGGCAACAATGAGCGAAGAAGTTATGGCAGAAGAAGTTACAACAAGAAATCCAGTTTCATGGATAGACATACTGTTATTTGGGGTCGCGGCTGTTTTGCCTGTGCTGTTTATTGCGGCGCTCTGGTACGACGGATACCCTGCGATCAGTTATATCAACGATCTGGTGCCACCAAGCGATTTTGACTTCAATAACCTATTGTGGTTGCTCATTCCAGCAATCTCCGGGTTTGTTGGTTTCGCCTTCTGGGGCTGGAATGATATTTACGCCACGAAGATGACATCACGGGCGATTGCAGGATTTTCTGCACTCGGTTTGATCTATTACATCGTCTTTTTCCTTTCAGAAGGACCGATGGCGTTCCGTGAGTTTAATGACATCATCCCATTACCAATTGGTGGATTAGCACAATCCATTCGTTTGGAAGGTTTTCAGGCGTTTTTACCGATTTTCTTCATCTTTTTGCTAGGTGTCGCTCAGGTCGCTATTCCCCGTAATTTTGACGAACGACCCGCAGACGAAAAACCATCACGCTTCTTAAACCTTATACCGTTCTCTGCACTGGCAGTTGGCGTGTTGATCGGCAACCTTGTGCTGTTCATCGTGCTTGCAAACTGGGGATCAATCCTCGGTGGCGGTACAGATGTACTTGAATTTGCCTTTGGTGGAGATCGTGCCGCACAGGAAGAAATTATCGTCTGTGCTGATTCTCAGGGATGTTCTATTGTTCAGCCACTGGTTTGGTCAGGAATTTTGCTGTTCGTCATTGTGACGGGTTTCGCTTATACCACTTTGTTGGAGCGTAAGTTAATCGCATATTTTCAACAGCGTGTAGGTCCGAACCGTGTCGGTCCCGGTGGGTTATTGCAACCTGCGGCGGATGGGTTAAAGCTCATCTTTAAAGAAGACATTATGCCTACTAAGGCGGATCGACCAGTTTATCTGGTTGCGCCGATGTTGAAGGCAATCCCAACTTTACTTGTTTTGGCGGTCATTCCCTTTGGTCCTGATCTCGTCATTCCATGGTTCGATGGTAATTGGTATCAAGTGCCGTTGTCCGTGATGAGCGTTGATGTAGGTGTGTTGTGGCTCCTTGCGATTACAAGTATTGGTACCTATGGCGTGGTGCTGGCTGGTTGGGCAAGTAACAATAAATATTCCATGATCGGTGGTATGCGCGCTTCTGCACAGATGGTCAGCTATGAACTCAGTTTGGGTTTTGCAATGGCTGTACCGGTGTTGCTGGCTGGCACAATGAGCGTACAGGCGATTGTTGATCAACAAACCATGTTCTGGGAATGGTTCATTGTTTTGAACCCACTCGCAGGTATTATTCTTCTGGTCGCGCTGGTAGCAGAAACAAACCGGGCACCCTTTGACTTGCCGGAAGCCGAGCAGGAATTAACTGCCGGTTACATGACCGAATACAGCGGGATGAAATTTGCGCTGTTTATGATGGCGGAATACCTCGGCATGATCGGTGTGAGCCTGATTGCCGCGTCGCTGTTCTTCGGTGGGTATCAAGATGGTTTTGGGTTGGTAGATCGTGTGCCGATTCTGGGCCCGATTGTGCTCTTGTCTAAAGTTGTGCTTCTGCTGGTCGGGTTTATCTGGTTACGTGCAACACTGCC
>DAOTXB010000851.1:0-4820 GCA_034435575.1 Anaerolineae bacterium | reverse complement strand
TTGCTGATCGAAACGCTCGGTTTAGCTAGCTTGATCGCGGAAGAGGTGGAAACTCGGACGATCCGCGCCTTACTCATCACACCGATGAATATTGGCGGTTTGTTTGTCAGTAAAGGCATTATGGGCGTGATGCTAGCATTTTCTCAGGCATCGATTTTGATGCTCGTCACGGGTGGGATGAGTGAACAACCGTTGCTCATCCTGACCACGCTCTTACTCGGATCGGTGCTGGTGACGGGGATCGCATTTTTGATCGCCTCGGTTGCCCGCGATATGATGTCGGTGATTAGCTGGGGTGTGCTGGCGATTCTAGTGTTGAGCATTCCGTCGATGACGGTCATGTTCCCCGGTGTAGTGGCGGGGTGGGTGGAACTGATTCCATCGCATTACATGGTGCAATCCATCGATCAAGCGTCGAACTTTGGCGCGGGGTGGGGTGATCTTATGTCAAATCTGATCATCTTGACCGTTTCTGGTGTGGCTGTGCTGATTATTGGCGCGGCGGTATTAAGGAGAAAACTCTATGCGTCCTGAACGCTTAATGGTACTCATCCGCAAGGAATTGCGTGGTGGATCGTCGAACTTTATGGTCATTTTTGCGCTACTCATGCCGATTGTGATGACAGTCGTCGTCACGCTACTGTTCAACACGTTGTTTAGTGAAACAGTCGCGCTTGGTGTGGTCAGTATGGATGAATCGCAATTCGCACAAAACGTGGAAACGCTGGAATTCGTCGATGTGCGTCGCTATGACGATGTTGGGTCGTTGCGTAATGCTGTTGGTGACGGTGCAGTGTCGATGGGGTTGATCGTACCGGAAGGGGTCGATTCGGCGATAGACAACAGCGAATCGGTTGAACTGAATCTGTTGATCTGGGGGCAGAGCCTTGCACAGGATCGGTTAGTATTGGTGGCGGGGTTGAACACGCTCGTCAGCCAACAATCTGGCGTAGAAGCCGTGATTGAGGTCAATACCGTTAATCTGGGTGATGATGATGTGATTCCTCTGGAAGATCGTCTGTTGCCCTTACTGGTGCTGGTGGCTGTCATCATCGGAGGTACACTCGTTCCGGCGGGGTCGATGGTAGAAGAGCGCCAGAAACACACACTCGGCGCATTGACGACTACTCCGGCGACTCTGGGCGAGGTCTTGCTGGCGAAGGGCATTCTGGGCACAGGCTTGAGTCTGTTTACGGGCGTGTTCATTCTGGTGCTGAACAATGCATTCGGTACGGAGCCGCTTATCATGATCGTCACGCTGGCTTTAGGGGCGATGTTCTCCTCCGCATTTGGCATTGTGCTGGGCTTGTTCCTAAAGGACATGAACACACTGTTCGCTACGATGAAGGTACTGGGTATTTTGCTATATGCTCCGGCATTTATCTATCTGTTCCCGGATGTGCCACAGGTGATCGCGCAGGTCTTCCCGACTTACTACATCATCGCGCCCATCGTGGAGGTTTCACAGAATGGCGCGGGGTGGTCGGAAGTATTGCTCCACCTCGGAGTGTTGACTTTACTCATCGGGGTGATGATCGCCGGAATCATCGCTATCATCAATAATCCCGCCCGACGGGAAGCACTGGCATAAACCATAATACATAAGTCCCCTGATCTTAGTTAATGGATTGGGGACTTGTTTTTCTAACAAAAAAACGTGGGGACGACTCACGCCATCACCACGTTTTTGCTTAATTTATCTGGAATGAACGTTCGCTTTGCCTAACGATCACCGATTCCGACATGGAAGACCGCGACATAATCGCCGTAAGTCCGCATTTCGTAGCTACGCATGATGGGAATATAGGTTCCACCAATCGCCTCAACGCTAATCGGCATCGTGAGCATTGCGTCGGTATTTGCACCGCTCACTGTGCGTGATTGTGTGCGTGAAACAGCCGCGTCGCGCAAGTTGAAACTCTCGCCCCAGCAGGATGATTCATTCCCCGCATCATCACAGAAAATTGTATTCCCGTTTTGATCTGCAAGGAAGTTGTAGTCGCCATCCACCATCGCAATGAGTGGATCAAAAGATTGCACTATTGAGAACATATACACGGTGGGGTCAATGCCGGAAAGTACCATGCCCGGACTGATATTGATCGCTAAAGGATCGCCCGCACCATCTGCCTGTGAGAGCAACATACCCTCAAGAATAAGTACGAATTCACCCGGCTGACTGTTTAATCCACCGACAACAATTTCGATGTTTGCCATATTGCTGTATCCGCCTGTGTTGAAGGGTAAGGAAGACGTTAAGCTATTGGGTTCAACGAAGCCGGATGTTGGCAAGGATGCGCCATAATATGCGGCATCATTATTATCATCATTACAGATTCCATCGCCACTGGCGGCATCTCGCACGACAAGTACAGGATCAAATCCATCTTTACCGATAACGGTGGCGGTGTAGTTGGAGTTCGGGCGCATCTGAACAACGGTGAAGACCACACCATTTTCCGAGACAAGGCGACCATCACAGAAAACTTGCTCACCGAGCGGACCATCGGGAACGGTAACGGTGTCATCGCTGACGTTACTACCCGGACCATCATTATTACTACTGCCCGGACCGCCGGTGGTGCTACCGCCGACTGCGACAAGTTCCACCGCATCAATTTCCGTCCAATCACCGGTAATGCTCTGGTCAAGTTCGATTTGCACAGCATTGGTGAAAAAGTCAGTCAGACTGGATGGTACGGCGATAGAATGCACGCCGGGGCAGTCAGTATCTGTGCCAGCACTATTGGGGATTTCAACCGGTGAGCCATCGGGTGTTAGTAAGGATACGCTGGTAATCGTCCCCGGATTATAATTGATATAAATGTTGATCTGTCGTGCCTGCACTAGCTCATCAAAATAGACGGTGAGTGTTTCTGTGCCACCGGCTTCCAAAGATGCCCACGCGTTCGTGGAGTCACCACATTGGAGTGCGTCAGGCTCGCCCGTTGCTTGCATCGCGCTGTACGCATCACTTCCATATTCGCTTGAGGCAAGCGCAGAACTTGCCCATTGATTGCCGGAATCATCATCCTGTGAGCTGACAACTGTTGCGCTAAACATCATAAGTAAGAGCATTACCACAACACCTAATCTGCTGTGCATTATTCGTCCTTTTCACCTTTTAACATGGAAAGTTGTATTGTATAGCTTACATTGTAGGGTCAGGGGATGTCTGCAAAACCTTAAGGTTTTCAGACAGTCGAAAACTCACGTTAGCGATATAGGGTGATCTCAAAGATATGGAAATGTAAAGCGGTCAATGTAATTGTGGATGCAGAATTATGAAGTTTGTTGTGGGGCGCATAATGTTTTCGGCGAGTGAGTAGCATTGAGTTGTTCAGGCTAAATTGCGTTTAGCTTTGGAGGCGCGTATTCTATCCCATATTGTCTGGGCGAACTCATGCATAGCAAATGGTTTCCGAATTTGTGCGTCATAACGTGGACGATGTAGCCAATTCCGCGCATTATCGTTGATCCCACTCATCAGAACAAACGGGATTTTTTCCCAGCAGGTATGAGCACGAATCGTATCCAGAAAGTCGATACCGTGCATGGTGGGCATGCGTGCGACACTGACGATGCAATCCGGCATTAAACCACAACTCAGGTAACGTTTTTCCATCAGCGCTAAGGCTTGAGCACCGTCGATGGCAGTCCATGTTTCATAGCCTTCTAGTGCGAGAAAGTTTCTCAAATCTTCAATCAGCATAAGATCGGATTCTACGATCAATACGATCTCGTTCATATGATGTTTGCCTTAAGTTACCCATTATATCGTTATACAAATGTAATTATAACGTAGCACCACAGTTTTCCAATGAGGGTTTCCCCTGAAAGTTATGAATAAATTATGAAGTTTGTATTAGGAAAGTAAATATAAGATGAAATATGCAAGTTACGGAGCAGTCTAGGCGCGATGTAGGAGCAGTATACACAACTTGTTCGCTGAGTGTGTGCTAATCGGGTATAGTTGCGCTTACATTGCAATCGCATTGTGTGCTTATCATTATGATGACGTTACCCCACAAAGGAGCCACACCTCATGGCAGAAATGACTGTTTCAAATTCAATTGTTGTCAATGCGCCGATTGATCAGGTTTTCGAGACATTTAATGATCCTACACTCAATGTGGCATGGGGTACTGGGGATCGGGAGGTGCGTGGATACACACCACCACTTAATCTGGGCACAACCTATGATATTGTAACGCAATTCATGGGACGTGAGATCAACGTTTCTCAGGAAGTAATCGTGTTTGAACCACCGAATCACTTTCACTTTCGTGTTGATGGGGTAGTTGATGGCGAAAGTCAGCATGATTTTGAAGTGGTTGAAGATGGTGTGCGTGTGACGATAAATTTTTCTGGCGAAATGAAAGGGTTTTTAGGTGCTCTTGCCGCGCCATTATTGAAGTCTCAGATCAATAAACGGATGCAAGAAGACTTAAAAAGTTTCAAGGCATACATAGAGAAGTAGCCGATTTATCTCACATGATGATTTATCGTGGCTGTTTTGTTTAACTGCTCGATTGTAATTGTATTTCCATATGATCCGGCAATAACGGAAGCCAGCCCTCGCCTGAAGGGGGATAGAATTCCGTTGTTAGGGGATCATAACCCGCATGCTCTAATGAAAATTCAAGCGGTTCGCAGGCATAACTGAATATGTCTTGTGCGAGAAAATGACCTGTATTGTCGGTAGTTAGCGTTAAACTCAACGGTGATCTACCATCAATCGGTACATTGCTGACGTGGACGATGGCATCCGGTATCGGGTTATTCGCCTCATCTTGAACTGTACCGGAAATTGTAAATGT
>DAOTXB010000850.1:0-12126 GCA_034435575.1 Anaerolineae bacterium | reverse complement strand
GTGATTACCAGACCTAGACCCGTACCAGATGCTTTGTCTGCGGTGGATTGTACGCGGAAAAACTTTTGAAACATATTTTTCTGGTCTTCTTTAGGGATACCGTAGCCGGTATCTTTCACCGCGATTCGTACCATCGACTTATTTCCATTTTCGAGGATGGTGGTGTTTACTTTGACACTACCACCTTCAGGATTATATTTGATCGCGTTTGTGAGTAGATTGAGCAAGACCTGTTTAATCTTGCCGTGGTCGCCGTTGACTGTCACATCAAAGGCGTTGGTGTTTTCAACGCTAATCTCTTTCGCTGTTGCCTGCGGTGTCACAACATGGATGCTGTCATCAATCAGCCGGTTGAGGTCAAATGGGCTGATTTCTAGCTTTGCGCGCCCGCTTTCCATCTGAGCAAGATCGAGAAATTCGGTGGTCAGGCGCATCAAACGATTGGTTTCGCCCTGCATCATCATGACCATATCATCGCGTTTTTCTAATGGAAGATCGGGACGCAATAATAGCGTGGTGCTGGTTTTTAGCGAGAGGAGTGGGGTACGTAATTCATGTACCATTTCCGCTACGAAGTCACTCTGACGGAAGAGTCGCGCATTTTCGATGGCGATGCCCGCAAGACTGGCAAGGGTGGTTAAGGCGTTAATGTCACCGTCATTATATCGTTTGCCAGCCCGCTTGTTGACAGCCTGTAATGCGCCAATAACCTCTTTATGTGTACGCATGGGAACACCGAGTAAATTACGTGTGCGGAATTCGATTGCATCGTCTACCCCTTGAAAATGGGTTGGCTCTGCTTCCACATCTTCAATCACTCTCGGTTCACCATGTGTTACGATCCAACCGGCAGTGCTTCCAGTAATCGGAACGATGATTTCTTCCATCGCGTGTGGGTCTGCATTGGTGGTGATGGCAAAACGCAATTCACCACTTGCAGAATCTAGCAATAGTATGGAGGCTTCCTCACTATCGGTCAGTTCAGTTGCGGCGGAAATAATCTGTTGTAGTAAGGACATATGATCGAAGGTGGAGTTCAATTGTTTGCTGATTTCGATCAACCGTTCATACATTGCCAATTGCTTATCTTTGGCAGATTCTTGATCGTTGGTATTCATATACGTTGTCATTCGGTTTTCTCCAATTCACGCGCAATCGCCGACAGTACTTCTCCGGCGTGTGCATGTATGACGACTTCTGCCATTTTATCGGCAGGTGTTGGTTCCAAATTTATGATAATCAGTTTTGCACCCGTTCTATATGCTAAGCGTGGAAGTTCACTAGCTGGCTCAACCTCCAGCGACGATCCAACAACGAGCATAAGATCGGCTTTGCGGGCGGCATCCTGTGCCCCTTGTAATTCTCGAATAGGGAGTTGTTCTCCAAATAAGATGACATTGGGTTTTAAAACACCGCTACAGCCACTACATAAAGGTACTTCGCCATCTGCAAGAAACTTCTCTAAGATGGGTTCTGCTGGATATACTGTGAAACAATTAATACACGTCGCTTCTCTCATATGACCATGTAGTTCAAATATTTTTTTGTTATTTGCACGTGTATGAAGCATATCAATATTTTGTGTAATTATGGCATCAAGTTGCCCTAGCATTTCCATTTTTGCTAGCGCCAGATGCGCGTTGTTGGGTTGTGCATCCAACGTAGTGCGGGTTAAAGGTGCTACCCAATCATAGAACGCTTGCGGATTACGCTTGAACCCGAAGATACTCGCGACGGTCATGGGATCAACACCGCTCCACAATCCAGAATCTGGACTGCGAAAATCTGGAATGCCTGATTCGGTACTAATTCCGGCGCCGGTAAATGCCACAGTATGTTGTGTCGCACGAATCAAAGATACAGCCCGGGAAATTTTCTGGGATAATGTTTCATGAATCATGTTAAAGTGCTAAACCTACCTGAAAAATTAATTGTTTTGTATTAGAGTCTGTGCCAATTTGCTGATTTGCCCTGCAACGACTGAATTTGGACTGTGGGCAATGATTGTTGTACCACTTTCTGATGCTTCAAATGCAATATCATGCGCGGCGGTGATGATAGCACGAATTTCTTTATTGAGCGCACTTTCTATATCTTGCCATGGTGTTTGAGATTCATCCGCTTTCTCACGGTTTACAACCACAATATCAACCTGTTTGTTTGTAACTTCTGCCAGAATTTGTTGGGCTATTTTCAATGATACGCTAGTTGGCTCTACCACCAATAATAAGAGGTCAATCTCATTTTTTAAACGGTTGAATAACGAGGAGTAGCCATTACCGAGATCTAGCAAGACGGTTTCTGCAACAGACCGCGCCGCTTTAACCGTAGCAATCGTAGATTCTGCCGTATAACTGAGGTGAGCTTCTCTAGGGCGTGTTGAGGAAAGCAGAGTCTTCAGCCCGCTTCCGTGCATTAACATTTCTTCTGTTATAAGTGCTGGCGTGATTTCATCCGGTGGCTTACTGACGACATTTGCTGTGCCATTTGGAATATCGTGCCCGATGAAGAAACCCATGCTGCCGTGTCCTAAGCAGAGATCAATGATGAGGGTATCTTCACCATGGCTATTTAATGAAGCCCCTAAGTTTAAGGTGACTGTTGTGGTACCTACGCCACCTTTTGTGCCTAGCACACCGATAATGCGACTATTGCCATCATCTTTGCTCCGGCGATTTGCACTGCGTTCCAGAATGGTTTTTACTCGTGACGCTAATTCTGCCGGATGCGTTGGTTTCGTTAGATAATCGTCCGCACCTGCTTCGAATCCAGCAACTTTATCATCAATCAGTGTTTTGGCAGTGAACATGATGATGGGAATTGGCTTTGTTTTGGGATTATCTCTGAGGCGCTTAGTAACCTCATACCCATTCATGTCCGGCATCATTACATCAAGAATGATCAGGTCGGGTAGTTCACTGACCGCCTTAGAAAGTGCCTGGCTACCGTTATTCGCCGCAATGACTTCATAATTATGGCGTTGGAGCATCAAGCCGATCAGCTTTAAACTGTCAATATCGTCGTCTACAATTAGTATTTTTTCTGGCATCATGTTCTATTTTTGTAACAAAGTGAATAATGCGAAGTCTAGCACGAAAGAAATAGTGTCGCAATAGGGGTACGGTTATCGTTTGTTAACTTAACTTGCTCACTATTTGATGTGTATATTATAATGCAGACACAACTCCTTTCAATATGTTGCACTTTAATTTGACTAATGCAACAATATGTTTCGATTTGTAGAGATAAAATCCAATTATATTTGGTCTATCTCTTTCACTGGAACCTCACTAGGCGGAGGAAAGCCCAAAATGCCACAGGTCAATGCAACACAGGATCAAACCGAACTTTCTATAGTGCGGGATGTCTTACACCAAATCGCGCATTATGATGATTCAGCTACTAATCTTCAGTATGTTTTGGAGACTATTTGTGAGTTTTTGGGTGCATCCGCAGGTGCAGTTTTTCTGTTCAACGAGCCTCAACTTTTTGTGTCCCATCATCTTGAGCTAGATGTCTCAGATGAAAAATATGAAGCGTTGATGGCATTTGGTGGTCAGATTGATTCTGATGAACTGGTGAGTGGGTTGAATGTTCCACAAGATGTGTTGTCGCTCACAGGACATATTTTAGGGTTCAGAGTAGTTGTCCATGAGGAGGTGATTGCGCTGATGTTATTGTCGCTCCATGAGCCTTTCGACAGGACAGCCGTCAATCATATAGTGGTTGAATCTTTACTGAATGGATTATTGACAGTCATAAAACAATTGCGTCTGATCGCACGCCATGAGAAACTTAGCCGCAATCAGAGTGAATTTCTGCGAATTGTCTCGCACGATTTGCGGAGTCCGTTGACTTCTATGAAGGGCTTCGCAAGTATGCTGGAAGCAATTATTGTTGAGGATGCACAGAAGTTGCATTTTGTGGAAAAGATCTTATCTGGTATTGGTCAGATGACATCACAGATTGATAATTTTCAGGATGCGGGGCGTTATGATCCTGAAACAGGCTTCTATGAGATGGAGCGTCATTTGGTTGATGTGGCAGATCTTGTAAATCGTATTGTAGACAATCAGCTCATTCCGGCGGAGAAGCTGGAACTTTCTGTTACGACAAACAGCGCAGACAACGTGCCTATCATCAATGCGGATATAAATATGTTGGAGCGTGCTGTCATTAATTTGGTGGATAATGCGATTAAATATACACCGAATGGTGGCAATGTTGAGGTTGGTGTATTTTTACACGCTAACAATGACGATACTGATAAGCTCATTATCAGCGTTAAAGACACCGGTTATGGCATCAGCGTAGAAGATCAAAAAATGTTATTTGAACGCCATGTTCGTATTCATCGAAAAGAACATAAACGTGTAAAAGGGAGCGGACTTGGTCTGTTCATTGTGCGAAGCGTGGCACAACGCCATGGTGGTGATGCCTGGGTAGAAAGTGAAATAGGAAACGGCAGTACGTTTAAAATTGGCATACCACTCATTGGTGATAATCTGATTATATAACGTCGTGTGAATGAAACAAGTGTTCCAGAAATAATTCGTTTGCGCTAAGATAGACCCTGTAGTTTGGGGTCTTTTTGTTTGGAGAAAATTTATGGGCATCGCATTACTGGCTGAAACTGTGATCGCACAAATCGCCGCCGGGGAGGTCGTGGAACGTCCAGCCTCGGTTGTGAAAGAGATGATTGAAAATGCACTGGATGCTGGTGCAAACACAATTCTGGTGAATATTGGTTCTGGTGGGCGTGCATTAATACAGGTCAGCGATGATGGTTCCGGTATCCCGTCTGACGAAGTTGAAATCGCGTTGGCGCGTCATGCGACCAGTAAATTACGCCAGACGGATGATTTGAATCGCTTGTCTACGCTTGGCTTTCGTGGAGAAGCGCTATCCAGCATTGCGGCGGTTAGCCAGTTGACCCTAACATCGCGCCATCGTGAGGAACAATTAGGCACACAAATTCGTGTTGACGGTGGTGTGATTACGCATCGTTCTGAGATTGGCGCACCGGCTGGTACGGTAGTTCGTGTGGAGAACCTGTTTTATAACACCCCCGCGCGTTTGAAGTTTCTCAAAAAAGAAAGCACAGAAAAACGTTATATCACGGCACTTGTTACACGCTATGCAATGGCTTATCCTGCGGTTAGGTTCTCGTTGGAGCATGATGGACGAGAAGTTTTCCGTACAAATGGTACCGGACAATTGGCAGATGTCATTATTAAAACGCTAGGACTGAATAATTTTCGGTTAATGCTGGAAGTTGAGGCACATGACCCTGAACGGGAGAATAGACCTGAAGTCAGCGTTTATGGATTTACATCATCACCAGAATATCATCGGTCTGACCGTACACAGGTAACATTGTTTGTAAATGGGCGTTGGGTACAAGATTCAAGCCTGACATATGCGGTGACTCAAGCCTATAACAACTTAATCACTGATGGTCGCTATCCGATCAGTGTGCTCATGATAAGACTGCCCCCACATGAAGTCGATGTCAATGTGCATCCTACTAAAGCTGAAGTGCGCTTTCGCAACGCAAACGCTGTATTTACGACTGTGCAACGCGCGGTGCGTCAGGCGGTGTTGGAGATGGTCAATGCACCTGCGCCGGATAGTGGGTACACTGTGCGCCGTCATGACGCTATGATGCCAAATTCTCCGCGCTCAATCTCCGCAAACAAATGGTATTCTGGCGCGAACCAGATGGACCTTGACCTCACGCTGGATAATCCAGAAGTACCGACGACAAATCGAAGGCGTGACGATGATGAGCATGAACTCTCTCATATCCCGGAAGGTGCTGGTGTGCCGGCTAAACCGCGCACATTGCCTGTGATGCGCGTGGTGGGGCAAATTGGCGCGATGTATATTATCGCAGAAGGTCCGGCGGGTATGTATCTGGTTGACCAAAATGCTGCACATGAGCGTGTTATTTATGAACAGATGGTGGATCTGGTTTCTGGGAAGGGTGAGTTAAACATTGTTTCTCTGGAGAATTTTACGTTTGATGGCTCTTCTGCGGTTATTCGTTCCATTGAACTACATCGAGATGCATTCTCAGAAGTGGGGCTTCAGATTGAGCCTTTCGGTCCGAACACATTGGCAGTGCGTGAAATTCCTGAGATTTTACAGCAATCGGATCTTGAAAGGTTTTGCTCACAACTGATAAGAGCTTTGCAGGAATATCCGCAGATGTCTAGCGATGAGTTTATGCAAAAGTTAATAGGGTTGATTGCCCGAAATACGGCTGTGCGTTCTGGACAGGTGCTAAAACATGAACAGATGCAGGACATCGTCCGGCAACTTGAACGGAGTGAATCGCCATTGGTTTGCCCGGAAGGGCGACCAACCCTTATTCACATGAGTGGGGATCAACTCGCGCGTGAATTTAAGCGTCGCCCGTAGTTATATCGCTAGAGTTGTATATTAGCGACTTTGCCACTGGAAATTGCGCGTTTGGCTAGTGCCACCCACTCTGGCAAAAGCGCCACTTTGATTTTGAACTGCAACGCTTACTGTCCAGGCGAACTGATGTGTTTGTCCATCGGTTGGAATAAGCGACGCAGGCAAAAGATATGATGTAGTTCGGGTGGTAAACCGTTGCGGTGCAGTGCCTGCGGTGATGTCTGTAATCTCGACCAAATAGTATTCGTTCTCGTCTAATTGACCCACACTCACCCATTGCAGTTCGATTAATCCGGCTGGTGCTAACCCACCATCAGGTGGTGAAGTTAACGGCGGTGCGCGATAGGTTGGTGTTGCTGTTGGTGTTTCGTTACCGTTTGGCGTGGGTGATAGTGTTGGTGTGAGTGTGGGTAGAGGCACGGTGACACATTGCCCAACAGACAAAAACACACTACATCCGGGACCACCACCAGGTTGTTCAAAATCACACCTGAAACAACTAATGTTGTCGGTGTTTAATTGGCAAATGCTTTCAAATGTTAGTGGTGGATACAGGCTGATAATCTCAATAATGGTCTGTCCGTCAACAACCTCATGGCACCCAAATAATGTTCCGGGTGCAATCACACTATTGCCTAATCCCAGTGAAGGATCACCCCCTTGAGCTTCGATTACTGCCTGTGTGAGTTCAATACCTTGTGGAATTGGCGTTGGCGTGGGGCGTGGAATCAGCAATGTTTGTCCAGCAAACACGTTATTAGCGCTGGATAAACCGTTCAACGCGAGTACGGCATCTAATATTGCTGGATTGCTGAAAATATCATAATTGTGGGGTGCCTGGCGTAAGATGAAGCCCATCGTTTCTCCAGATTGCACCACATATTCCCACGGTCCTTCGGTAGGTTCTGGTGTGAAGGTAGCTGTAGGTGTTCCCGGTGTCGATGTCGGTGTTTCTGAGACTAATTGCACTAGCGCGACTGGAGTCAAACTGGGTGTTGGTGACAGTGTTGCCGTGATCGTCGGTGTTTGCTCAGGTGTCTCTGCATCTGGCAAGGGGTTGATGGGTTCTTCAACAATGCCCTCTGCTGTTGGCGTTCTATCTGGCGTATTAAAGTTACAGGCAGTTAAGACAATGCTTAAACTGATACCTACGAATAATAATCGAATCAAAGTTTTCATCGGTTTCCTAACCACGTCCTTCCCAAATAAACGTAAGTGATTCCGTGACAAAGTACGGATCATCAGGATTATCGTTATCAATCACGCTGACCGTCCACTCGTATTCATGACGTAATTCGTCTGAACCTTGCCATTCAGCAGGTAAGACGAAGCTACTATCAAGGGTATCTGCGGTAAAAACGATACCAGCTGTCAGGTCTTGAACCCGTAGCCGGTAGGATTGCTCGTTACCAAGTCTACCGGAACCAATCCAACGGAGCGTGACAAGTTGATCGCGTGTGAATACAGCGCGGTTGCTGGGGCTTATCGCATTTGGCGCATTAAAGGTTGGTGTAGCGGTTGGGGTAGGGGTTTCGCTCCCGTTCGGTGTTGGCGAGAGGGTAGGTACGCCTGTTGGCGCTGGAACACGAATGCGTTGACCCTCAGCAAGAAAAACTGAGCAACGTTCACCCCCGAAATCAAGACCAAAATCGCATTGAGAAAAGGCAATTTCAGGGTTTAACTGAGATAAAATTTCCACGTTTGCACCATACTGTAAACCAATTACGATAATGTTTTCATTAGGTTGGACAGTATGTAACATAATCCCCGGTTGTAAGGTCGCGGTGGGCACGAATAAGGGGTCGAAGTCTTCGTCAAAGGCGCTGACATTTGCAACTGTTTCACCATCTTCGGTATTGGATTCGCCAGAATCTTCGCCTTCGGGTGTTGCTGTGGGTACTAAATTGGGGTCAATCGTTTCGGTGGGCCAAGGGACCTCTAACACCTGACCCTCACGAAGATCAGTCGCGCTGTTCATGTTATTAAGTTCTAACACAATGTCGATAATGTCTTGATTTTCACTGAATGTGTATCCACAGCGTGGCAGAACTGAAAACAAACCATCCCCGGATTGTACGACTGGCATACAGGGTTCTCTAGTCGGTGTAATGGTGGGTGTTGGGTTTACAGTCGGGGTGTTGCTTGGCGTTGACGTTGGTGGTCCTTGCGTTACGGTAGGTAAATTAATGGTGGGCAAGGGTGTGTTTGTTTCAATCATTGCATTACTCGTCGTAGGATTGTCTTCAAACAATGAGCGCCCGAAGGTCAAGCCTAAACCCACAATCATCAGTAATACCAATAGGCTAACGATACCCGCTAAATACGCCTGACCAACACGGTTTAGGCTTTGCTCATACAAATCTGTTTCGCCATGACGAAAGTCATAATGGGCTTGCATTGACGATTGTGGTAACTGCTTTGCCGATGTTGCGCTGACATCATTGAGTGCCGTGCCACAAGTTGAACATATCGGGGCATTCGGATGATTTGACGCGCCACAGATCGGACAAATTTTGAAAGATTCAGACAAAGGGATTCCTTTAAGTTTTGTTTTGAATCATATCTGCATTATACGAGGTGTCGTTCAGCGTTGCGAGGGCAAAGCAAGTACCATAACTATCATCAAAGGTTGGTGACATGGCAAAAAGTTTCGTTATGTGAGCGTTTGTGGGGTCTGTTAGATGCATGATACAGGTCAGGCTTTGTTAGTACAATCGCGCTATTTATCACTTGTTAGTTCCCAAGTTATCATTGAGCGACGTGTGATCTATTGTGAGGAATTATAGCATGGGTAATCCAAAAGATAGAACCACGATTGCCCTATGCTATGCTATAATCGAAACATATATTTGTTCATTGTTCACGATATTTGGGGTATCGATACGATGTCGTCACCCATCAAACGTTTAGTTCAATATCACATAAAACGTCTGGAAGACAAAAATCCAGAAGTCCGCATTAAAGCCATCAAAGAGCTTGAATTGCTGTATGATGAGGATGCGCTTGAGGCATTAAAACTTGTGTACGACAATGATAACAATGACGCTGTGCGGCAGGCGGCAAAAACGGCGGGACGTACCATTTTCATGCATTTGCGTAGTTCTTCTGAGGCTGATGAAACCGCTTCTGGTGACTAACATCGTTTTTCTGGACATCAGAAAAACAGCCCACCTAGTTTAGATAGGCTGTTTGCTAATGTTAGTTGCACAGCTCGCCGATGCGTTCGTCGATTTGCGTCAGACTAGCGTTTAAGTCTGTAAGCCGGTCACGTTCCCGCTGAACGACGTTTTCGGGTGCGCGGTTGACGAAGTTCTCATTTGCGAGTTTACCCTCTGTTTGCTGGATCATGCCTCTTAGATTGTCACGTTCTTTCTGTAACTTCGTACACTCCGCCTCAAAATCGATCATATCTGCTAATGGCAAATAGATGGTTGCATCATTAACGACACCTGATGCGGCTTGTTCTGGCGCGGGTGCTCCCTCTGAAAGTAGCTCAAGTTGCTCGACATTGCATAACCGTGAGAACACATAGGCGTAATCGGCGATATTTTTGCCATGACTGCCTGGTGCGACCAATGCTTGTAATTTCTTACCAGGATTGATGTTATACTGATTGTTACGAATGTCGCGTACTTGTCGAACAAGGTCGATTAACACGATCATTTGTGCTTCCACTTTTTCGTCGAGATACGCTTCGTCGACGGTGGGCCAATCTGCGATAATTAACGCCTCACCTTTATGGGGTAGATAGCCCCATAGTTCTTCTGTTACGAACGGCATAAAGGGATGAAGTAAGCGCAAAACAGTATCCAGTGTATAGATCAACACTTTGAGTGTTTTCTCTTTTTCTTTTTCGTTGCCATTGTACAGCGGATGCTTGCTGATTTCGATGTACCAAGGCGCAAATTCTTCCCACAAGAAACTTCTAACCTGGCGACCTGCCTCACCATATTGATAGGTGTCGAATAGGTATTGCACGCTTTTTACCAGTTTATTGCGCCGGGCAAGAATCCACCGCGAGGGTAAATCTAATGTTTCTGGCGCTGGCAAAGTTAAATCAGTAAAGTCTGCATCAAGATTGTGCATGATGAAACTAGTCGCTTGCCAGATTTTATTGACGAAGTTTCGGCTATTCTCGACCCATTCTTCGTCAAGGTTGACATCGTTGCCCGGTGTGCCACTTGTTATCAGTGCGAACCGTAAGGGGTCTGTACCATATTGATCCACCAAGACCAATGGGTCAATCACATTACCGATGGTTTTGCTGAATTTGCGTCCTTCAGCATCCCTAACAAGTCCATGCAGATATACCGTGTGGAAGGGTGGTTTGTCAGTGAACCACAACCCCATCATAATCATGCGTGCCACCCAGAAAAAGAGAATATCGTGCCCTGTTTCCATAATATCGGTTGGGTAGTATCGCTCGAGATCGGCAGTTTCTTCTGGCCAGCCTAATGTGCTGAAGGGCCACAAACCACTGCTGAACCATGTGTCTAGTACGTCTTCTTCCGGTGTCCAGCCATCGCCTTCAGGTGCGGTGCGACCAACATAAATTTCACCCTGAGGATCTCCGTCTTTTTCACGATACCAGGCTGGAATGCGATGTCCCCACCATAACTGACGACTCACGCACCAATCCTGAATGTTTTCTAACCAGTGATAATATTCTTTTTCGTAGCGTTCCGGCACAATTGTGATGTCGCCATTGCGAACGGCATTAAGCGCTTTTTCGGCGATATCATCCATCTTAACGAACCATTGTGTACTCAACATCGGCTCAACGACCTCACCACCACGCTGGCTTCGTGGAATGCGTGTTGCGTAATCTTCGACCTTGAGCGTCAGATCTTTTGCTTCCATATCCGCCCACAATTTTTCGCGGGCTTCGTAGCGGTCGAGTTTCGCATAGTCACCGGCGTTATTATTGAGTGATGCATCCTTATTGAGAATGTTGATCATCTCAAGGTCATGTTTTTGCGCGAGTTCATAATCGTTAAAATCATGTCCAGGCGTGACCTTTAATGCACCAGTACCAAATTCCATGTCAACATATGCATCACCAATGATGGGGATTTCCCGCTCGAGAATCGGCACATAGGCTTTTTTACCAATGAGATGCTTATATCGGTCATCTTCGGGATTTACGGCAACCGCCGTATCACCGAGGATCGTTTCTGGACGGGTAGTGGCAACTGGCAAAAATTCACCGCCTGTTACCCGATACTTGAAATAAAAGAGCTTGACAGTTTCATCATTTGATTCAACTTCAAGATCGCTGACAGCAGTTTGTAAACCCGGTGACCAGTTTACGAGGCGTGGACCACGATAGATCAACCCTTGTTCCCATAATTGCACGAAAACTTCTTGTACGGCAGTGGAAAGACCATCATCCAACGTGAATCGTTCTCGATCCCAATCACAACTTGCACCGAGGCGACGGAGTTGTTCTTGAATACGCCCTCCTTTTTCCTCTTTCCATTGCCATATGCGATTAAGGAACTCTTCTCGTCCGATGTCATGACGGCTTGTACCTTCTTCACGCAACATTTTTTCAACTTGAAGTTGTGTAGCGATACCAGCATGATCTGTACCGGGTACCCATAAGGCGGCTTTACCGCGCATACGTTCATAGCGTGTCATCAAGTCTTCGAGGGCAGTAAATAGCGCATGACCGATGTGTAGTTCGCCTGTGACATTGGGTGG